>NZ_JBYLHY010000109.1:0-542 GCF_057749925.1 Paenibacillus sp. sgz302191 | reverse complement strand
TCGATGGAGATGATCGTCGGCATCTACGCGATTCTGAAAGCCGGAGGCGCCTACGTGCCGATCGACCCCGAGTATCCCGAGGAGCGGATTCGCTACATCCTCGAAGATTCCGGCGCACAGGTGCTGCTCAGCCAGCGGCATGTGCTCGATCGTCTGCCGGCCATCGCTGCGGAAGCGGCCGGGCTGATCGATCTGAACGACAGCGGCGCGTACACGCACGACGGATCGCCTCTGGAGCCGCTCGCCGGACCACGCGATGTCGCTTATGTGATCTACACGTCGGGTTCGACGGGCAAGCCGAAGGGCGTTATGATCGAGCACCATTCGGTCATCAACCGGATTTTGTGGATGCACGAGCGGTATCCGATCGGCGAGAGCGACGTCATTTTGCAAAAAACGGCGTTCACGTTCGACGTGTCGGTGTGGGAGCTGTTCTGGTGGGCGATGGTCGGCTCCAGCATGTGCTTGCTGTCCGTCGGGGGCGAGAAGAGCCCCGAGCGGATTTTGGAAACGATCGAGCGCAGCGGCGTGACGACGATGCA
>NZ_JBYLHY010000108.1:0-550 GCF_057749925.1 Paenibacillus sp. sgz302191 | reverse complement strand
TTTCGAAGTTACTGCCGAGGACCGCAGCGCCAAATACGCCGGGTTCGGGTTTGACGCTTCCGTGTGGGAGCTGTTCCCGTACTGGATAGCCGGGGCGAACATCCATGTGATCGACGAAGCGATCCGGATGGACATCGTGCGGCTGAACGCGTATTTCGAGCAGCACGGGATCACGATTGCGTTCCTGCCGACGCAGTTGTGCGAGCAGTACATGGAGCTCGACAACCGCTCGCTGCGCGTGCTGCTGACCGGAGGGGACAAGCTGAAGCGGACGGTGGAGCGCCGCTACAAGCTGGTCAACAACTACGGTCCGACGGAAAGCACCGTAGTGGCGACGAGCACGGCGAACGGTCCCGCGGAGGAGATTTTGACGATCGGGCGGCCGATCGCGAATACGCGCATCTACATCCTGGGCGCGGAGGGGCAGCTGCAGCCGATCGGCGTAGCCGGGGAGCTGTGCATCGCGGGCCGGGGACTGGCCCGGGGCTACAACAACCGGCCGGAGGAGACGCGGGAGAAGTTCGTGGAGGATCCGTTCGCGCCTGGCGAG
>NZ_JBYLHY010000107.1:0-550 GCF_057749925.1 Paenibacillus sp. sgz302191 | reverse complement strand
TTTCGAAGTTACTGCCGAGGACCGCAGCGCCAAATACGCCGGGTTCGGGTTTGACGCTTCCGTGTGGGAGCTGTTCCCGTACTGGATAGCCGGGGCGAACATCCATGTGATCGACGAAGCGATCCGGCTGGACATCGTGCGGCTGAACGCGTATTTCGAGCAGCACGGGATCACGATCGCGTTCCTGCCGACGCAGCTGTGCGAGCAGTACATGGAGCTCGACAACCGCTCGCTGCGCGTGCTGCTGACCGGAGGAGACAAGCTGAAGCGGACGGTGGAGCGCCGCTACAAGCTGGTCAACAACTACGGTCCGACGGAAAGCACCGTAGTGGCGACGAGCACGGTGAACGGTCCCGCGGAGGAGATTTTGACGATCGGGCGGCCGATCGCGAATACGCGCATCTACATCCTGGGCGCGGAGGAGCAGCTGCAGCCGATCGGCGTAGCCGGGGAGCTGTGCATCGCGGGCCGGGGACTGGCCCGGGGCTACAACAACCGGCCGGAGGAGACGCGGGAGAAGTTCGTGGAGGATCCGTTCGCGCCTGGCGAG
>NZ_JBYLHY010000106.1:0-559 GCF_057749925.1 Paenibacillus sp. sgz302191 | reverse complement strand
CAGAGGACCAGTACCGCACTAAATACGCGACTGAGTTCCCCGAAAGGAAGGTTGTACAGAGCGTCAAGCGCGGCGACGTGCAGACAAATTTCGCTTCGGTGCAGCCGTCCGTGAAGAGTGGCCCGGGGGCATCTTTCGTCCAGGATTACGCTTCACAACTAAATGCATTCCGGAAATTGAGGTGGTAGGCATGTTTGGTGATGTGGAGGCAGAGCGCGCAGCCATCGAGAGCACCTATGAAGGACTTTGTACGGTTTCGGAGTTTGGGACGGTCAAGGACCCTGGAACGAAAGCAAGCGGGCAGAAGAAGGTCCCTGTTCTCAAGAATCAGCCTTGTGCCCTTTCCCAAACATCGCTCCCGGCAGCACGTCAGACAGACACGGCCAACGTGATTGACTATGATGCCAAACTTTTCATCGCGCCGGAAATAGCGATCAAGGCAGGGAGTCACATCTACGTGCTGCAGAATGGAATGACGTTCGAAGGCAAACAAGCCGGCGAGCCCTTCCGGTACCCGACGCACCAGGAGATTATGTTGAAAAGGACGGGCCGGGCGTGA
>NZ_JBYLHY010000105.1:0-559 GCF_057749925.1 Paenibacillus sp. sgz302191 | reverse complement strand
CAGAGGACCAGTACCGCACTAAATACGCGACTGAGTTCCCCGAAAGGAAGGTTGTACAGAGCGTCAAGCGCGGCGACGTGCAGACAAATTTCGCTTCGGTGCAGCCGTCCGTGAAGAGTGGCCCGGGAGCATCTTTCGTCCAGGATTACGCTTCACAACTAAATGCATTTCGGAAATTGAGGTGGTAGGCATGTTTGGTGATGTGGAGGCAGAGCGCAGCGCCCTTGAGCTGACTTATGAAGGGCTCTGTACGATATTTGAATTTCTGCCCGCGAAAGACCCGGTCACAAAGGCGAGCGGGCAGAAGAAGGTCCCTGTTATCAAGAATCAGCCTTGTGCCCTTTCCCAAACATCGCTCCCGGCAGCACGCAAGACGGATGCAGCAAACGAGATCGATTACGACGCTAAACTTTTCATCGCGCCGGAAATAGTGATCAAGGCAGGGAGTCACATCTACGTGCTGCAGAATGGAATGACGTTCGAAGGCAAACAAGCCGGCGAGCCCTTCCGGTACCCGACGCACCAGGAGATTATGTTGAAAAGGACGGGCCGGGCGTGA
>NZ_JBYLHY010000104.1:0-574 GCF_057749925.1 Paenibacillus sp. sgz302191 | reverse complement strand
GGCGGCGGGTGTAGCCCAAGCGAAGGCGCGGGAGTCGGAACTTTTTACCATGCAGCCAGAGCTTAAGAGGGATATCGCTGCTCAAACATCTTTTGTAGTTCTTCTTTCACTTGGGGATTTCCGAATCCAGTAACGACCCTGCTCCTCCACCTTTCGACGTAGTCCAGTGTTTCCAGGTACATGATCTTTTCGGCTGTTTCCATGTTCGTTAAGCTGTTCATCGGCTTTAAACGTTTCCGAAACTCCTTATTCATCCGCTCGATGGCGTTGGTGGTGTAGATTTGCTTCCAGATCATCTGTGGAAACGTGTAGAAGGCAAGCAGTGTGGGCAGATTGTCTTCCCAGGATTGAATTTCTTTGGGGTACTTTTTGCTCCACTTGGCCTTCACCGTGTCAAAGGCAGCCATGGCAAGGTCACGGTCTAATGCGTTGTAGATGGTTTTGAGATCGCTTATGAATTCGTTCTTGTCTTGTACGCGAATCTTAGGGAAGGTGGTACGCATCTTGTGGACGACGCAGTGCTGCACGTCTGCTTTCGGATAAGCCTCACGAAACGCCTCTTCCAGCCCCTGTA
>NZ_JBYLHY010000103.1:0-595 GCF_057749925.1 Paenibacillus sp. sgz302191 | reverse complement strand
CGTTGCCGACCGTGTAGGACTTCGTAGCCGTGCTGTTCGCACCGGACGTTGCGATGTAGGCATTAACCGTTACAACGCCGTTATGGCCCGCTGTGATGTTCGACAAGCGGATGGAACCTTTGTGTTCGCCGCCTTGGTAAATTCTCGCCACATTGCTTGTAGTTGTGCTGCCTTCGTTCAAGAAACTGGCTCCGGATACTGCCACATTGATTCGATCCACGTTTTGATCGCTGGTCAGGTCGTCTGTGCTCAGTTTGTTGCCCGCTGCGTCATAAGCCACGATCGGGATGTACACGTCTGTGTCGCCCGCGGCAATCACGTCGCCCATGTCGCCGATTTCCACTTTTGTCGCTACCGCTTTGGATGCGATCGAAAGTTTGCTCGATGCCGATGCGCCTTGCAGGTACACTTGAACCGTGTAGTCGCCGGCTTTCTCAATGTTGTTTGTCAAGTTTACGCGTACTTCAGGTGTGTCGTTGTTATCGTAATCCTGCATGCCTGCGTTCAGCAGCGCCTCGTATGGCGAGAATACCACTTGCGCTTTTTGATCGGTTACCAGGTCGTTTGCGTTTGTACTCAGGGCGCTTTGGATCGC
>NZ_JBYLHY010000102.1:0-602 GCF_057749925.1 Paenibacillus sp. sgz302191 | reverse complement strand
ATGGCAACTATAACAGAAAACATGCTCTCAGACCTAATGGAAAATGTTGTTAGCGCCCTCGTGAAAGAAAAGCTCGAGCTCATTATGAAAGAAGAGATCCGTAACTTTTTAGAAGTCGAGCAAGAAGGTGTCCGCAATAGCCGCAACGGCTACTACACGCGCACACTGGGCACGCGAATCGGAATGATCGACGACCTCCAAGTACCTCGTGACCGAAACGGCGACTTTCAAACCCAGTTGTTTGACCCCTATCAGCGCCGTGAAGGATGGCTGGAAGAGGCTGTGATTCACATGTACAAGGGCGGTATGGGCACTCGGGACATTGCTCGTTTCATCGAAGGTATGTTTGGAGCTCAGTATTCGCCTACCACGGTCAGCAACATCACCAGTACGGTTCTTGAAGACATCGAGAAGTGGCACCAACGTCCACTGCGCAAGCGTTACGCTGTTATTTATCTGGATGGACTCTATGTGAAGCTCAAACGCGGTACAGTCGCCGGGGAAGCCGTCTATTTTGCCATGGGGATCAGCGAGGAGGGCTACCGGGACATTCTCGGCTTCTACATCGGTGGTCAAGAGAGCTCTAATGGCTGGCGTGACGT
>NZ_JBYLHY010000101.1:0-641 GCF_057749925.1 Paenibacillus sp. sgz302191 | reverse complement strand
ATCGAAGCCTGCTTACGGCTCCCCGAGGCATTTCGTCGTTCGCCACGTCCTTCTTCGGCTCCTAGCGCCTAGGCATCCTCCGTGTGCTCTTTCTAGCTTAACCACTAGAACGTACTTTCATTAACTGTTGTGACACAGTCAACGAAAAGGATTTCTAAGTTTCACGCTTTACGTTTCGTTTCGTTATCTAGTTTTCAAGGAACAACGCTGCAACTGTTACATATGCGAAGCAATGTCAGTTGTCAGCAATGTCGCAACTGTTACATGCGCGAAGCGATGTCAGTTGTCAACTTTATGATGGAATGTCACCTAGTGTTAGCAACACCGCCTTAGCGGCGGCGGAAGTGTACAATAGGTTATGGTGGAGCCAAGCGGGATCGAACCGCTGACCTCCTGCTTGCAAGGCAGGCGCTCTCCCAGCTGAGCTATGGCCCCATACTTACCTTGACTCATGTCAAGCTCCATCAAAACTGAACAAATAAGAATGAAGTATCAGCTTTTGTCCGACAACCTACAGTTGTCATGGACTCCATAGAAAGGAGGTGATCCAGCCGCACCTTCCGATACGGCTACCTTGTTACGACTTCACCCCAATCATCTACCCCACCTTCGGCGGCTGGCTCCTTGCGGTTACCCCACCG
>NZ_JBYLHY010000100.1:0-691 GCF_057749925.1 Paenibacillus sp. sgz302191 | reverse complement strand
AGGTCGGCATCCTGGCCGAGCGGTCGATGGAGATGATCGTCGGCATCTACGCGATTCTGAAAGCCGGAGGCGCCTACGTGCCGATCGACCCCGAGTATCCCGAGGAGCGGATTCGCTACATCCTCGAGGATTCCGGCGCACAAGTGCTGCTGAGCCAGCGGCATGTACTCGATCGTCTGCCGGCCATCGCTGCGGAAGCGGCCGGGGTGATCGATCTGAACGACAGCGGCGCGTACGCGCATGACGGCTTGCCTCTGGAGCCGCTCGCCGGACCACGCGATGTCGCTTATGTGATCTACACGTCGGGTTCGACGGGCAAGCCGAAGGGCGTTATGATCGAGCACCATTCGGTCATCAACCGGATTTTATGGATGCATGAGCGGTATCCGATCGGCGAGAGCGACGTCATTTTGCAAAAGACGGCGTTCACGTTCGACGTGTCGGTGTGGGAGCTGTTCTGGTGGGCGATGGTCGGCTCCAGCATGTGTTTGCTGTCCGTCGGGGGCGAGAAAAGCCCCGAGCGGATTTTGGAAACGATCGAGCGCAGCGGCGTGACGACGATGCACTTCGTGCCGGCGATGCTGCACGCGTTCCTCGATTACGCGGAGCAGCAGCCGGGAGCGAAGCTGGCCGGGCAGTTGGGAACGCTGCGCCAAGTATTCGCCAGCGGCGAAGCTTTGCCGCCGCAGCA
>NZ_JBYLHY010000010.1:0-273993 GCF_057749925.1 Paenibacillus sp. sgz302191 | reverse complement strand
AAGCTAAAATTCGGGCAGTGGGCTTTTTTTTTGCTTTTTTAGAGATAAGTATGTCCAAACCCAGCCGTTTTCAAACGCGTTCTGCCATCATACGAGGCTAGAGTTACTTTTTATTTTCGTATAAAGTGCAGGTTTTTGCTAGCGGATACGCCAGTAGCGAAAAATTCCTGCAAATGTGCAGGCTTTTCAGCGGCTGCACGGGCTCAGGCCCATTTTTATGGGAAATTCCTGCAAATGTGCAGGCTTTTCAGCGGCTGCATGGGCTTAGGCCCATTTTTATGGGAAATTCCTGCACAATTGCAGGCTTTTCCTCAAAATGGGCCTCAAGACAGGAAAAAGCCTGCACTTTCGCAGGCTTTTTAGTTTGCCGAGCCATTTTCACATATGGCTGGGCTCAAACCGCGCGCAGCTCCCAGCGCGCGGGGATGCGTTACATGACAGGCGGCCGGTCGGCCACCCCTTCCGGCTGCCCTGCCAAAGTGTCGCGGTTTTCGCGACACTCTGGCATTTCTCCCGTGTTACGAGTCAGATGGGCAGTTGGCTCTAGCAGTGCAAATTTGCAATAGTTTGACAAATGCAGGTTTTTCGCTGGAAGCGGTTGAAATTTCACCTAAAGAAAGGACCTCATACTCCACTTGGCAGTGGAAGTTGAGGTCCTTTTGCTCGATTTTTGGGCTGTTCCCGTACAATACGAACGCTTGGGACAGTCTCTTCTTTGTGTAGCGGCAGCCCTGCCTACACGCCCTTTTGCAGCAGATTCCAGCGGTATACGTATTCGAACAAAAATTCGAACGCTTCCAGGTGGCGTTTCGCTTCAAAAGCGTTGGCGCCCCATGCGTAAATGCCGTGGTTGCGCAGCACAATGCCGGGAATGCGCGGCACGATCGCGCCTTCGACCAGCTCGGCAATACGCGGGATTTCGGCGTAGTTGGGCAGGACGGGAATTTCGATGCGGGCGTTTTCTTCCCAAATGTTAAAGCCTTTGATCAGCTCGACGCTGTCGACGGGAATGCGGCCGCGCTCACCGTAAAGTTCGGAGACCAGGTTGTTGAATACGGTATGCACATGAAAAATAGCGCCTGCGCCGGTCAAACGGTAAATCTCGCAATGGATCAACGTTTCTGCGGACGGCTTCAGGCTTGTCGTCTCGATAGGCTGTCCTTTTTCGTTGACGAGCAAAAAATCTTCCGGCGTGGATACGGATTTGTCCTTCCCGCTCGCCGTAACGGCGAAAGCGAACGCCTCGGGGTTAAATTCCCCGACGCGGATCGACAGGTTGCCGCTTGTAGCGGGGAACCAGCCTTTTGCGGCCAATCCCGCCTTGATGCCGCTCAGCTCCGCAAATGCGCGCTGCTTGTCTTCCAAACGAATGCTCATGCTTCCGGTTTCGCCTCCAACTTTTCGATAATATCAAAAAACGTTTCAAACGGATCATACGGGTAGTTGCGCTCCCGACATAAATCGATCAGGTGAGATCTAGCAAAAATCGTATCCGCCAGCTGCGCGCCCGCAAAATCCGTAACGCTGTCGCCGATCAAAATCCGCTCGTAGCGCTCAGGATCGTACGCCCGGATGATGCTCGTTTTGCACATGCCGCAGCCTCCGGTGCAATGCTCGTCACAGGCATGGGGCCACAAAATTTCGATAGTATCGCCCTCAAACGAGCTGGCGTTGCAGTATATATGCTCTGCCGGTATCGGAAAAGGCTTCAGCAGCGGGTATATGAAGAAATCGATGCCGCCGCTAGTCACGAGCAGCGTAATGCCCTGCGCTTTGCAGTAATCCACGAACTCGCGAAAGCCGTCGCGGATGACGGCGTTATGAATCGCATAATCGACGATTTCCGCTTTGCGGGCGGTCGGAAGGAGCGCGAACATGGCGCCGACGCCTTCCTTGATGGATACCTTCCGGTCGATGATTTTGCCGACCCAGTCTTCCCAGCCCTCCGGCTTGAAATGCTTCATGATCGCTATAATGTTGTCGTTAACTGTAATCGTTCCGTCAAAGTCGCAAAAGACGATGCGTTCTTTGCTCATTCTCTGATCCCCCAAGCGTCGATGGCGGCTTGCAGCTCCGGATGCGAAAGGGCATAATCGCGAAGCGAAATGCTTTGCAGGGTGGCGTCGATCGCCTGCCGGAAAGCTTGTCCGCCGGCAATGGCGCCCATCGGATGCCCGTGGATGCCGCCGCCCGCGTTGACGACTACATCGGTGCCGAAATCACGCAAAATGAGCGGCACCAGCCCGGGATGAATGCCTGCGGACGGCACAGGGAAGCTGGGAGCAAGCTGTGGCTCGGGCTCAGCCGCTTGACCATACATGTAATCCCGGCCGAGGTTGCGAGTCAGCAGCACGTGCTTGATGGCCAGGTTCTCTTCCCGCGGCATGACGACGGAGCCGTACGGAGAAGGGAACAGGACCAGGTCCGCCCCGGCGATCCGCAGCAGCTTGCCCAGCAGGAGGGAAGCGGAGATGCCGTAGTGAGGCGACGGATACAAAGCTCCGGCCATCGCCGGGTGGGCCATGATCGGGATGTTGATTTCGGGGTCCGAGCTCAGCGCGTGCAGCACGTCGAAGCCGTAGGCGAGCACGTTGAACAAAAGCGCGTTAGCGCCTGCGCGAATCGCTTTTTTCGCCTGGTTGGCAAGCTCCAGCGTAGGACCGGTCAAGTTGACGGCATAGAGCAGCTTCTGCCCCGTTTCCTTGGAGGCTTGGGCAGCTGCTTCGATGCACACCTCGATGCGTTTTTCCAGCGGAGTGAGCGGGTTCTCGAACAAAATTTCGTCATCCTTGATCAAATCGACGCCGCCGGCCGCTTGCAAATAAAACTGCTCGCGGAGAGCCGGAAGCTCGTAGCCGACAACGGATTTGAAAATGCTCATAAGCAGCGGCCGGTCGTGCACGCCGAGCAAATTGCGGACGCCTTCCATGCCGAATTTCGGGCCGGCAAAGCCGGAGAGAAAGCCGGGGGAGAAGGAAAGGTCGATCAGCTTGATTTTGCCGTCCATCGACAGCTTGCCGAACACCGTTACGAGCAGAGCCGGAATGTCCCGGCTGTAATTGACGTCCGGATAAGCAATCTGAATGTCGGCGTACCGTTCGGACGATGCGCTGCCGGCGGAAGGCTCGTACACCTGCACCGACACGACTTTACCCAGATGCTTTTCCATTTGCGCTTTTTGCGCTTCGGGCAGCTCGGTCCAGCTGCCGACCGTCAGGCCGACGGCGATGCCGGTCGCTTTTTTATGAAAGTCGGCCTTTTCATCAAAGCACCGGTAAGTAGCTAAACAATATGTGCTCATAGTGATCGTTCACCTGCTTTAATAAAATGTTACACCGATTTGGTGCCGGTGGGAGCGGCGATTAGCTCGCCCATCTCTTTGGTCCGCTCAGCCGAGCGGAATACGGCGCGTACGATGCCTTCGCTGAATTGATGGCGATCCAGCGCCTCGATGGCCGCCTGCGTCGAGCCGTTCGGCGAAGTGACTTTGCGGCGCAGCTCGGCCGGATCTTCCCCGGTATGCTGCACCATGCGCGCTGCCCCGAGTACGGTTTGCAGCGTCAGCCGCAGCGCTTCCTCGCCGGAGAGCCCGCCTTCAATCCCGGCTTTGGTCATAGCCTCCATGAAGTAGTATACGTAAGCGGGACCGCTGCCGGATACGCCGGTGACGATCTCCATCCTCGACTCCTCGACGACACTCACGATGCCGATGGATTCAAACATTTCGATCGCCAGCCGCTGGAGCGGGTCGCTTACGCTGCCGGAGAAGCTCATGCCGGTAACGCCCATGCCGATCGTGCTGGAAGTGTTGGGCATCGTGCGGACGATCGGCATGGCGGTTTGCAGCAAAGCTTCCGTCTTGGCGATGGAAAGCCCGGCAATGACCGAGACAAGCATCTGCCGTTCATTCAGCAGAGGCTGCAGCTCCATAAAAGCCGTCTCCACGTCCTTGGGCTTCATGCAAAGCACGACGATATCGGCTTCGCGGATGTAGGCTTCGCGGGTTAACGGGTCGGAAGTAACCTGCACGCCGTATTGGCTGCGAATCCGCTCCAATTTTGCCTGATCGGAACGGTTCATTACATAAATGTTTTGCGGATCGGCGACTTTTTGCCGGGTAAGCCCGCGAAAAATCGCTTCCGCCATCGAACCGGCGCCGACAAAGGCGATGCGGGATTGATACAAGGCAGATGTCATAATCGTATTTCCTCCTTAAGTAGCTGGCTGTGCAAGTGCTGGCCGTGCAGCCAGGCTGCCTTTATGAGACAACCCGCGCTTGCCGATTATTCCCGGATTTGTCCGTTTCCATAAATACGGAACTTGGTCGATGTCAGAGCAGGCAGTCCCATAGGTCCGCGTGCGTGCAGCTTTTGCGTGCTGATGCCGATCTCTGCGCCAAAGCCGAACTCGAAGCCGTCGGTAAAGCGCGTTGACGCGTTATGATACACGGCCGCAGCGTCCACTTCCTGCAAAAACCGTTGGGCGTTCGCCGCATGTTCCGTAATGATGCATTCGGAATGCATGGTGCCGTATTTTTGAATATGAACGAGCGCTTCGTCCATGTTTTGCACAATTTTCACGTTAAGAATGTAGTCGCCGTACTCCGTTCCCCAGTCCTCTTCGACGGCTTCTTTCATCGACGGCACGATCGAATGTGCGCGCTCGTCGCCCCGCAGCTCCACGCCTGCCTCCCGGAAAGCTTCGGCCAGCGCGTTCAAATGGCGGGAGGCGAAAGCCTCGTGCACAATCATCGTTTCCATGGAATTGCACACCGACGGACGTTGGGCTTTGGCATTGATCACAATGGGAATGGCCATCGCGAGATCGGCACTTTCGTCTATAAAAGTATGACATACGCCCGCTCCGGTTTCAATGACGGGAACGGAAGCGTTCTTGACTACATTTTGAATCAGGGAATGGCCTCCCCGAGGGATAAGCACATCGATCAGGCCGTTCAATTTCAGCATCTCGTCGACCGAGGAACGATCGGAGCTCAAAATGAGCTGGAGCGCATCGACCGGTATCGCCGAACGGCTTAAAGCGCCGTGCAGCACCTCAACGATTTTTTCGTTGGAAAAAAGAGCGGAGGAGCCGCCGCGCAGCACGACTGCGTTGCCGGTTTTGAGGCACAGGCCCGCCGCATCCACCGTCACGTTGGGGCGCGCTTCGTACACAATCCCGATCACTCCGAGCGGGACGCGGATTTTGTGAATGCGCAGGCCGTTCGGGCGGTCGAACGTTTCCAGCGTATCGCCGATCGGGTCAGGCAGCTCCGCGATTTGGCGCAGTCCTTCGGCAATCCCGGCAATGCGCTGTTCATTCAACGCAAGACGGTCGAGCAAGGAGGCGCTGGTGCCGGATTCCCGGCCGCGCTGCAAATCTTTGGCGTTCGCTTCGATAATCGCCTGCTGCTCGGTTACAAGGGCATCGGCCATAAGCAGCAGTGCCGCGTTTTTTTGCTCGGTGGTCAAATTGGCCATCGTTTGGGCGGCTTGCTTGGCAAGTCTGGATTTGGCTACAACTTCACTCATGCGTAAAAACCTCCTGTTTGAAAAAAGTTTGCAAACGGGGGAGCAGGCTTGCTGCCTCCCATTCGTACTGTGCGCCGCTCCGGCGCTCTTTGCATTCCACGGTGCCTTCGGCGGCTTTTTTGCCGACTGTAATCCGCATCGGCATCCCGAGCAGATCGGCATCGTTGAACTTGACGCCCGGGCGCTCCTCGCGGTCGTCCCACAGCGTGTCGATACCTGCCGCCGATAAAGCCCGGTACAGTGCTTCCGATACGTTCATCTGTACTTCGTCCAGGGGATTGACCGTTACGAGATGGACGGCAAACGGGGCGACCGCTGCGGGCCACACAATGCCCCGCTCGTCGTGGTGCTGCTCGACAATCGCCGCCAGCAGCCGCGAGACGCCGATTCCGTAGCACCCCATAATCATCGGATAATCGTCTCCGCTTTCGTCTGTAAAAACGGCTCCCATAAGAGCGCTGTATTTGGTGCCCAATTTGAAAATGTGGCCGACCTCGATGCCTTTCATAAATGAAAGTCCGCTTTTGCAGCGTACGCACAAATCGTGCTCTTTAACCAACCGCAGGTCGGCGTAGCTCAGAACTGGCAAATCGCGTTCCGGACATATATGCCGGACATGATAATCTTTGCGATTGGCGCCGGCGATGGCGTCCGTTATACCCCGGAGCGATTCGTCGGCCAGCAGACGGATGTCCGGAAGGCCTAGAGGGCCGATAAAGCCGGCGTGAGAACGAAGCTCATTTTCGATCTCCGCTTCGGACAGCATTTCAATGCTATCCGTGCCGAGCTGCGTTTTAAGCTTGATTTCATTCAGCTCGTCATCACCGCGCAGCAGCACGACAATCGGTTCCCCGTCCGCCTTGAGGGCGATGGATTTAATGATCTGCCGAGCTTCAACGCCGAGATGTTCGCAAAGCTGCGCGATGGTCGTGATCCCGGGCGTATAGACCGGTTCGGGATGCGGGGAAGCGGGCTTCCCGCTAAGGCCTGCTGCCGGCTGTGCCGATTGCAGAGCGGCGGCTTTTTCAAGATTGGCGGCATATCCGCAGTTGGCGCAGTGTACAATCGTATCCTCGCCGATTTCGGCCAGTGCCATAAATTCGTGCGTATCCGTGCCGCCGATCGCTCCGGAATCGGCTTCGACTGTGCGGAACCGCAGCCCGCATCCGGTGAAAATACGGACGTAAGCGTCGTACATGCTCAGGTAGCTTTTGTCAAGTCCGTCCGGCGTCCGGTCGAAGGAATAGGCGTCCTTCATCAGAAACTCCCTGCCCCGGAGCAGGCCGAAGCGGGGTCTGCGCTCATCCCGGAACTTCGTTTGGAACTGGTATAAGAGCACCGGCAGTTTTTTGTAAGTTTGTATGTCGTCCCGGACTAGAGCGGTAATGACTTCTTCATGCGTAGCGCCTAAGGCAAAAGAACGCCCGTTGCGGTCTTCGAGCCGCATCAGTTCAGGACCGTACAAGTCCCAACGGCCCGATTCTTTCCATAATTCGGCAGGATGCAGGGCGGGCATCAGCATTTCCTGTGCGCCTGCAGCATCCAGCTCTTTGCGGACGATGGCTTGAATCTTATGCAGCGCCCTCAAGCCCAGCGGCAAGTGCGAATAAATGCCGCTGGAAAGCTGCCGGATCAGACCTGCGCGAAGCATAAGCCGATGGCCGGCCGTTTCCGCATCCGCAGGCGTATCGCGCAGCGTGCGGTTGAACAAAAGCTGCTGTCTCATGCGTAAGACCGGCTCCTTTCTTTTTTTACTGCAGCGGCACCCACTCATCCCGGTGGATGACTTCGATTCGTGCGACCTCGACGCGCCTTTGCACCTCGTCGGTCGATAAGCCCGCGGCGGCCTGCACCTGCCAGGCAGCGTAGTTGACGACGCCGCGGCCGAGCGGCGTCCCGTCGGCGGCGATCACTTCGACGACGTCGCCGGGGTGAAACTCGCCGCTGGCGGCCGTGATGCCGGCAGGGAGCAGGCTTTTGCCGCCGGAGATCAGGGCGTTCATCGCCCCGTCGTCGACGGTGATTGTGCCTTGGGGCAGCGAGAGGAAGCCGACCCACTGCTTTTTGACCGGCAAGTTATCCAGCGACGTGTCGAAGTAAGTGCCCTTGCCCCGTCCTTCGACGGCAAGGGGCAGATCGTAGGGCTCGAGTACACGCCCTACGAACACGGGCACGCCCCCTAGCATCGCGATGCGGGCGGCCTCGACCTTGGAGCGCATGCCGCCGGTGCCGACGGCGCTCCCCGAGCCTCCGGCGATGCGGTACAGCTCATCGCTGATTTGATCGACGCGCTCGATGCGCTGCGCGTTCGCGTTTTTGCGCGGGTCGTCCGTATACAAGCCGTCCGTATCGGTAATGATGATCAATCGGCCGGCCCGCACCAGATTGGCGACGAGCGCCGACAACTTGTCGTTGTCGCCGAATTTGAGCTCATCCACCGAGACCGTGTCGTTCTCGTTGATGATCGGCACGACGCCGCGCTGCAGCAGCTCGTCGATCGTCATCAGCGCGTTCTGCACGCGCTTCCTGTTGGAGAAGTCGTACCGGGTCAGCAAAATTTGCGCCACGCTGATGCCGTAGGCCGCAAACGCTTCATGGTACGACTGCATAAGCAGCGCCTGGCCGACTGCGGCCGCGGCCTGCTTCTCATGCAGCGCCTTCGGCCGCGTGCTGTAGCCGAGCGCCGTGAAGCCTGCGGCCACCGCGCCTGACGTAACGAGCAGCACCTGAAAGCCGTCCTGCTGCAAGCGGGCCAGCTCGGCGGCGAAGAAACGAATTTTATCCGGATTTAAGCCGCCCGTATCGGAAGTTAATGAACTGCTGCCGATTTTGACGACGATTCGCTGTGTCATAGAGATCCCATCCTTTGGTTCGATATACATAAAATGCAAAAAGACTTCCGCCCTCATAACAATAAGGACGAAAGTCTGCGGCTTCCGCGGTACCACCTTAGATTGGCGCATGGCGCGCCCAACTCTGGAATCCCTCGTAACAGGAGGGGGACTGTTCAACTCATCGTTGACCGTTCAGGGGCGGGTTCGAAAACCGGAATGCGGCAAGCTCTCTCAGCCGGTGGAGCCTGCTCTCTGCGTCGCGTCGCGCGTTTTCTACTATTCCCATCATAACGTTGGATATGTCGGAAGCGATGATGCCATCGCTAATTTTCTTTATAGGATAGCACGCTGTACAATCGTTTGTAAAGGATTGTATGTCTGAAGATTTTATGAAGCGGCCCTGGCGGACGACGCACCAAAACAGCTCCGCCCGCCGGACTCCTAGCCAAACAAATTCAGCTTGCCGATCCGCTGTACAGCTTCTTCCAGCCGGGCTTCCGTCGACAGCAGCCCGAGGCGCACATAGCCTTCGCCGTGCGTGCCGAAGCCGATGCCCGGGGCTACGACGACCTTGGCTTCCTGCAGCAGCAGGTCCGCAAGGCTGGCCGAGGTGTGGCCTTTCGGCACCGGCAGCCAGGAGAAGAACGAGCCCTGCGAAGGGCGGGCGTTCCAGCCAATGGCGCCGAGCGCGCGGAAAAGCGCGTTGCGCCGGCTTTCGTACACGCCCCGGAGCTGCGCGACGCATTCCTGCGAAGCGGTGAGCGCCGTTGCAGCCGCGGCCTGGATGCCGCCGAACAGCGAGCAGTAATAGTGGTCCTGCATCAGGTTGATCAGGCGGATGATTTCCCGGTTGCCGAGCGCGAAGCCTACGCGCCAGCCGGCCATGTTGTACGTTTTGGACAACGTGTAAAATTCAACGCCGACTTCCTTGGCTCCCGGCGTCTGCAGGAAGCTGACCGGCTGCTGGCCGTCGAAGCCGATGGCGCCGTAAGCAAAATCGCTCGCCACGACGATGCCGTGTTTTTGGGCGAATTCGACTGTCTCCCTGTAAAAGGATGCCGGAGCGGTAGCGCCGGTCGGATTGTTCGGATAGTTGACGAACATCAGCTTGGCGCGGTTCAGGTCGGACGCCTTGAGCTGCGTGTAATCCGGCAGGAAGTTGTTGTCCTCCTTCAGCGGCATGAACGCCATCTCGCCTCCGGCAAGCGCGACCCCGGACCAGTAGTCGGGGTAGCCCGGGTCTGGCACAAGGCATACGTCGCCCGGATTAAGCAGGCATTGGCTGATTTCGATCAGCCCGGTTTTGCCGCCGAACAAAATGGCGACTTCGGTCTCAGGGTCGAGAACGACCCCGTGGTCTTCTTTGTAGCGCTGCGCGACCGCTTCCTTCAAAAACGGAAATCCGCTGAACGGCGGATATTTATGATACAGCGGGTTGGCCGCCGCTTCCTGCATCGATGCGACGATGTGGGATGGGGTCGGCCGATCGGGATTGCCTTGGCCGAGGTTGATGACATCGTGGCCCTGGGCGATTTGCTCGTTCGCCTTGCGGACGAGCGTCGCAAAAAATTGCGTCGGCAGACCGAGCATGCGCTCGGCAGGTTGTATAGTGAACGACGCTTGAGCTTGCGAAAAATTGGACATCGTTAATTCACACTCCGGAGGTCGGGATTTATAGGATACCTTTAATGTAACACGATTGTCCTTTCGATGAAAGCTATTGTTATCATCCCGATTAAAAAGTTGGAATTTACTTCGCCGCACGGTTGCTCTAAAGTTAAATTAAATCTATGGCGAAAGGCGTTGAGGCGCTATGAATCCGTCCAATCAGGTGTCAGAAGTATTTTTGCGCGAAACGATCCGTACGTTTGAAAGCATGAAAAAGCTTGCCGACAAAGCGATGGCACAGCTCGAAGACGAACATTTTCACATGACGCCGGACCCGGAGTCCAATTCGCTGGAAATTTTGATCAAGCATATGCATGGCAATATGCTGTCCCGCTGGACGGATTTTTTGACGACGGACGGGGAAAAGGGGACGCGGAACCGGGACGCCGAGTTCGAGAGCGGACAGCTTGATCGGAACGGCCTGCTTAAGCTGTGGGAGGAAGGCTGGGCGGCGCTTTTTCAGGCGCTGAGGGTTTTAACTCCGGACGATGTGCTGCGCACGATTACCATTCGCGGGGAAGCGCACTCGGTGCTGCAAGCCATACAGCGTCAGGTTTCCCATTACGGGTATCACGTCGGGCAAATGGTGTTTCTCGCCAAGCATTGGGCCGGCGGCGGCTGGACGACGCTCAGCATTGAGAGAGGACAGTCCAAAGCTTTCAAACCGCATTGAAGAACGCGCCTTCTTCGTCTAATATAGATACAAAAGTACAGGAGAGGGGACTTTAATCAGTATGCAGGACAACCGTACCTTGCAAATTGCACTGCTGCAAATGGATATCGCGATCGGCGAGCCGGAAGCCAATTACGCCCGTCTGGAAAAGCTTCTGAACGATGCGGTATCCGCGGAAATCAAGCCTGACGTGATCGTTTTTCCGGAAATGTGGAATACGGGCTACGCGCTCGACCAAATTCACGAGCTGGCCGACCGGGACGGAGCGCGCACGAAAGCTCTGCTCAGCGGATTCGCCAAAGCGAACCGGGTCAACATCGTCGGGGGCTCCGTTGCGGACAAGCGCGGGGACAACGTGTACAACACGATTTACGCTTTCGACCGTCAGGGTGAAGATATGGGGGAATATTCCAAAATTCATCTTTTCCGTCTGATGGACGAGGAAAAATATTTGCACAGCGGCGATTCCGTTGGCCGTTTCGAGCTTGAGGGCGTGCCGGCGGGCGCGATGATCTGCTATGACATCCGCTTTCCGGAGCTTTCGCGCAAGCTGGCGCTGGACGGTGCGCAAGTACTGTTCGTGCCGGCCGAATGGCCGCATCCGCGGCTGCACCATTGGCGTACGCTGCTCATGGCCAGAGCCATCGAGAACCAGATGTACGTCGTTTCCTGCAACCGTGTTGGCGTCAGCGGCACGACGAGCTTTTTCGGCCATTCGATGGTCATTGATCCATGGGGAGAAGTGCTTGTCGAAGGCGATGAAAACGAAGCAATCCTGCGGGCAACGATCGATTTGAGCGAAGTGGAGCGCGTGCGGAAGAAGATCCCGATTTTTGAAGACCGCCGTCCGCAGCTCTATTAGCGGCTCCTTGGGCCATTGGCGGGATCCGAACGGGGCTTCCGATCCGGCTGTTCGTCCGACGGCACCATGGACACCGCCGGCATCACGGCATTTGATTTTTTTCGCCATTTTTTGTAGACTAGAAGTAATTTCATGAAAGTTATGGCAATGATGGATCAATAGTACTTGAACAACTTCGTGTTCAGCGAGCTGGGGATGGTGGAAGCCCAGACAGAAGATCAAGGAAAAGGCAATCCGGAGTCATTTGGATAAAGGGGATGCGCCGGCTTCAATCTATTCAGGGCGTATCAACTAGGGTGGAACCGCGGGTGCGTAAGGCTCTCGTCCCTAGGCATTGTTTGATGCCTTTGGATGACGGGCTTTTTCTTTTGCCCGGACGTCCATGGCGTCGCCGGAAAGCCGATTTTTATTTTTGGACTGATGAAGGAGAGAATTGGAGCAATGAGCGTAACGATGGAGCAAGTTGTGGCGTTAGCCAAACACAGAGGTTTCGTATTTCCCGGTTCGGAGGTATATGGCGGTCTGGCCAACACTTGGGACTACGGTCCGCTGGGCGTAGAGTTGAAAAACAACATCAAACGCGCATGGTGGAAAAAATTTATTCAGGAATCGCCGTACAACGTCGGACTGGACGCTGCTATTTTGATGAACCCGCAAGCATGGGTCGCGTCGGGCCACGTGGGCAATTTCAACGATCCGATGATCGACTGCAAACAGTGCAAGGCGCGCCACCGGGCCGACAAATTGATCGAAGGCAAGCTGGCTGAAAAAAATATCGAAATGATCGTCGACGGCTTGTCCTTCGCCGAGATGGAAAAGCTGATCAAAGAGCACGATATCGCCTGCCCGGACTGCGGCAGCAAAGATTTTACGGACATCCGCCAGTTCAACCTGATGTTCAAAACGTTCCAAGGCGTGACGGAGTCCAGCGCCAATGTCGTCTATCTGCGTCCGGAAACTGCGCAAGGCATTTTTGTCAATTTCAAAAACGTACAGCGCACCATGCGCAAAAAGCTTCCGTTCGGCATCGGCCAAATCGGCAAAAGCTTCCGCAACGAGATTACGCCGGGCAACTTCACTTTCCGTACCCGCGAGTTCGAGCAGATGGAGCTTGAGTTTTTCTGCAAGCCGGGCGAAGACATGAAATGGTTCGAGTACTGGAGAAGCTTCTGCCATAACTGGCTGCTGTCTCTGGGCGCCAAAGCGGACAATCTCCGCCTGCGCGACCACTCCGACGACGAGCTGTCGCACTACAGCAACGCAACGACGGATATCGAGTACAAATTCCCGTTCGGCTGGGGCGAGCTTTGGGGCATCGCCGACCGTACGGATTTCGACCTGAAACAGCACATGGAGCATTCCGGCGAAGATTTCAACTATATCGATCAGGAAACGAACGAGCGCTACATCCCGTACTGCATCGAGCCGTCGCTCGGCGCTGACCGCGTCACGCTGGCGCTGCTGATCGACGCGTTCGAGGAGCAGCAGCTTGAGGGCGACGACAGCCGCACTGTGCTGCATTTTCATCCGGCGCTGGCGCCGATCAAAGCGGCGATATTCCCGCTGTCGAAAAAGCTCGCTGAAGGCGCGCAGCAAATTTTCGCCGATCTCGCGAAACATTTCATGGTCGATTACGACGATGCCGGCTCAATCGGCAAAAGATACCGCCGTCACGACGAAATCGGCACGCCGTTCTGCATCACCTACGACTTCGAGTCCGAAACCGACGGCCAAGTAACCGTACGCGACCGCGACACAATGGAGCAGACGCGGATGCCGATCAGCGAGCTGAAAGCGTTCATCGAAAGCAAGCTGCAATTTTAATTGCCGGCTCGGTTGTACCGTGACAACTCCTGTGTACCGCGACGTCCCCCGTGTACTGTGACGACTTCCGTATACCGTGACGACTTCCGTGTACCGTGACGACTTCCGTGTACCGTGACGACTTCCGTGTACCGTGACGACTTCCGTATACCGTGACGACTTCCGTATACCGTGACAACTCTGCTGTACCGCGACAACTCCGCTGTACCACGACTACTCCCGTGTACAGCGACTACTCCCCTGCACCGCGCCAATTGACGCGAGGCAGGGGAGTTTTGTTTTTAAATGACGAAGTCTAGTATGTCGCAGAAAGGCGCGTAGCGTTTCGTCTGCCACAGCGGCGGGGAGTACACGTGCAAGGAGACGGCGGGCTCGCGGCTCGGATTGGATAATTGATGAATCTGTCCCGCAGGAGCTGTGAAAAACTGCCCTTCGCGGATACGATCCTCAGACCGTGCGATCGGAAAACGCCCCTGCTCCAGGGCGAAGCTTGTGTTCAAAAGCTCTCCCGCAGCCAAGTAAGCGGCGCCTACAGATTCGCCATGGTCGTGAATCGCGGTAGCCTTGTGGCCGGGAATATGGATCACGACCACTTCCAGCTCGCTTGTGCCGTAAATCGGGTTCCGCCCGTAAGGAAGCTGCACCGGCTCCGATTTGTAATCGGGAACTGTATGCAGCAGATGATTCAGCGATTGCAATGCCGCTGTCAGTTCTTCCCTGTCGGGCTGCTGCAATTTGCAGAATACCTGCTGAATTGTTTGAATCAATTTCATCTTGCCTTCCTCCTAAGAAATAGACTAGTCTCACTAATTATAAATAATTATTAGTTGAATCATAAAAAATTTTGATATATCGTATGCGTGTAAGTGCAAAATGGTTTACGTTTGCGGGAAATTTATGATGATGCGGAGGAGAAGCCAGGTTGCCGTTCCACGGCAAGTGGCGGCAAGCAAGTTGGTCCGGTAGGCCGCCGGACCGACGGTCCGCCAGACCGAACTGCCCAATCCAGACCGTCTGTCCGCCGAGGTGAAGCCCGAAAAAAACGCTGGCTACTGGTCCGACCGCCAGACCAAGCCGTCGATCCGTTCAGCCAGGCCGAACTGCTCGAGCCCAATTGCCGGCTTCGGTTCAAACTACCGCGCAAAGGTTCGCCCTCTGCCACTTAACTGCTCATTGAGGCAGAATAGTATAACAAACTATCGCGTGCCGAAGACCTGTGGATGAAAGACTGCCGATAAACTTGCCCGATAAAGCAGCACATCTACTTGGTGCGCGGAGAAAACCTGCAAAAGTACATCTTTTTGCTCGTTAATATGCTAGCAACGCAAAATTCCTGCAAATCTGCAGTAATTTCTGCTCCACGCGGACGTTGAACACACTTTCATCGAAAATTCCTGCACAATTGCAGGCTTTTCGCCAAAACGAGCTACTTTCGTGGAAAAAGCCTGCACTTTCGCAGGTTTTTTGCCAAATGGGCTACAATCAAACAAAAGCCTGCACTTTTCCGACCACCGTCATGTAATGCAACACCGACCGACGTCACGCAGCGGAACACCGCGCGCTGGGAGCCGCACGCGTTCGTAGGCTCTCCTGGCCGGGCGGCCACGGCAGCGCAAAAAAACGGGAAGACTCATGTCCACCCGTCAATCAAATTACACGCGGAACGGCGGAATTTGTGTGCCGTCGATATCCGTGAAGCCGTACTCCGCGGCGAGGTTTCCGACCTCCATAAGCTGGCCCGACTTGCTCATCACATCGGGGTCGGCGGCCAATGCGGCGACCGCCCGGCCGATGTAGGCGACCGACTCGGTCTGCCGCAGCGCTTCGATGCGCATGAAATCGGCATCGTCTTGCTCGATGCCGTAGTGACGGCATACGTCCTCCGTTCGCATCCAGCCGGGAGCCAGGGCCAGCGCGGCGATTCCGGTTTCGTTCGCCTGCAAATTGAGCGCCATGCCGCGGGTCATGTTGGCGACAGCCCGTTTGACCGTGTCATAAAACACGTTGACCGGGTAATTGCCTCCGATGTCCGGGTACACGCCGGTATTGATGATCAAGCCGCTCTTCCGCGGGAGCAGGAGGGACATGGCGAAGCGGCTCGAAACCATCTGCGCCCGCAGCCCGGCGTCGAACATTTTGTCCCAGCGGACCATCGGCTGCTCCCAGAAGGGAGCGAGGAAGTCGACGTCATCGTAGCCCTCGTAACCGCCCCAGGCGTTGTTGACGACAAGGTCGAGCCGTCCATGCTGCTCCCGCTTGATCTGTTCGTACAAGGCGGCGACCTCGCCATCCTCCGTATGATCACAGCGGACGGGGATGCCCAGACCGCCCCGGCGCGTGACTTCATCCGCCGTATCCTCGATCGTGCCCGGCAAGTCCTCTCTCGCAGTTTTTGCGCGCGTGCTTCGTCCTGTCACGTAGACGGTGGCTCCGGCTTCGCCAAGCACGAGAGCGATCCCTTTTCCCGCTCCGCGGCTGGACCCCGTAACGAGGGCTATTTTTCCTTTTAACGTACCGACATGTTTGCTCATTCGAATGCTGCCTCCTTTAAAATTGAGTACAGCTCGATCATACAACGAATCATTGACAACTCTTGTCATACTATTTCAAACGATCGTCTCACCACGATTGAGCAGTCAGGGCATGCGGATGAGCCACCCGGGGGGGACGGTTGAGCAGTTCGGGGTACGCGAAAAAGTTACTCGAGCTATTGTTGAGCAGTTCGGAGGGACGCAGTTGAGTCGCTTGGTGCACGGGTGAGCAGTTTGGGGGACGAGCGGCTCATCCATGCACCCGAACTGCTCATCCGTATGCATCGTAGAGCGCTCGGACCTGCTGGCGGATCCAATGCGCCATTTCCGCGGGTTCCAGCACAACGGCATCCGCGCCGAAGCCGAGAAAATAACCGGCGAAAAATTCGATGTTTTCCCGGTGAATCTCGGCTGTGAGCAGCCCGCCGCCGCCTTCAGCCGGCTCGATCACACCGCCGAAAGCGCGGCTCCGGTCATAGGCGCGGACGCCGCCGCGCGTCAGTTTCACCTTCAGGGCGACCTTTTGCCGCTCACCGTCGGGCTCCGCCGCGAGCCAATCGGCGATCGAGTACGTTCGCAATCGTTCTGGCAGCGGGTAAGGCTGTTCGGCGCACAGCTCCAGCGACAAAATCCGGTCGGCGCGAAACAGCAGCAGGGCGTCTTTTTGAAAACAGTATGCCGGGAAGTACCAAAATCCGTTATGCGAATAAATGCCGATCGGCATCAGGGTCCGTTCGGAAGGGCCGTTCTTGGAGTCGTACGCGATTTGCAGCGGCTGCTGTCCAATAGCGGCTTCCAAAATTTGCTCCAGGTAAGGGGAGCTTTGCGTGCGTGTCGGCGACCAGAAGGAGACTCTGCTTTTCATCGATTGGATGCGGGTTTTGGCGTCTTCCGGCAAGTAATGATAAAACTTGTTCAGCGCGGATAGCGACTCGGCCTCGAAAGGCAGGGTCCCGTAATACTGCAGCGACTGGAAAGCGAAAAACATCGCCACGGCTTCCTGCTCCGAGAACAAAATCGGCGGCAGCATCCGCTTTTTCAGCAGACGGTATCCGCCGT
Source organism: Paenibacillus sp. sgz302191 (assembly GCF_057749925.1). Lineage (NCBI taxonomy): Bacteria > Bacillati > Bacillota > Bacilli > Caryophanales > Paenibacillaceae > Paenibacillus > Paenibacillus sp. sgz302191. Next base: position 257,011 of record NZ_JBYLHY010000010.1, on the reverse strand, counting down.
GCGGTCCGAACTCGGTGTAGAGCGGCATGCCGAGCCCGCTTAATTCCTGCAAATCTCGGTGCATCGTTCTTTCGGAAACCCCGAACTGCTCGGCCATGTCTTTGACCGTAAACTGCATCCGTTCGTTGACCGCCATCATCAGCTCGATGAGGCGCTGCGTTTTTTTCACAGGCTACCGCCTCCTTTTACCTGGACATGATGCCGCTCATGACGTCTTTCATGGTCGCCACAAAAGCTTCGGCCGCCTTTGAAATGTATCTTCCCTTGCGGTAGGCGATGACAAGCGTCCGGGTCGGACGGCCGAGCAGCGGCAGGTGCACAGGGGCCAGCTCGCCGAAGCTTCTGCGCGAGATCAAATAAGGGACGAAGGCGATGCCCATGCCCGCGGCGACCAGCGATTGCACGGTTTCCATGTTGCTCGATTCAAACACGATGTTCGGCGCGATGCCGGCATTTTGGCACAAATCAAGCGTAAGCTTGCGGAAGCCTTGGCCTTTCTTCAAGGCGATGAAAGCTTCCTTCTCCAGCTCGCGGATTTCGACCGGTTCCCGCCTTAGGGCGAGCGGGTGTTTCGGCGGTACGGCGAGGACGATTTCTTCCTCCAGCAGCGTCTCGTACACGAGCGAGTCTTCGCGGAGCGGCAGCGAGAGGAGGCTGATGTCGGTTTGGCCGTTCGAGGTGAGCGTCTCCAGGTTGAAGGACGTCTCCTCAACGAGCGAAATTTCGATATCCGGATAAGCGGCCTGGAACGCGGGGACGACAAACGGCAGGATGGTGGAGCCGGTAATCGCCATGCTGCCGACGACGAGGCGGCCTTTTTTCATTTGCGAAATGTCTTCCATCTCTTTTTTCAGCTGCTCGACCATGTCGAGAATTTTTTGCGATTTTTCTACAAAAAGCGAGCCGGCATGCGTCAGCTCAACCGAGTTCGTGCTGCGCTGAAACAGCAGGACGCCGATTTCTTTTTCCAGCTTGGACAGCTGTTGGCTGAGCGAAGGCTGGGCGATGTGCAGCTTCTCCGCAGCGCGGGAAAAGTTGCGTTCCGCCGCGATTTGTATAGCATATTGCAGCTGTCGCAGTTCCATATGGTCAGCATCTCCTTTTGTGCCTGCCGGCTGGTTGGTTTATTGTTATTTCCTATCAACTTTATAGTTATTATATCTTGGCGTAATAATAAATAAAATGTTAAGATACGACATGAGGGCAATACTTTTTATTTTAGAGCGGATTTTATAACAAGAGGTGACTGGGTATGAGTAAAAAAACGATGTTCGAAAAGATTTGGGACAACCACGTTATTCATTCGGAAGAAGGCAAACCTAGCATTTTGTATATCGACCTGCAGCTGGTGCACGAGGTAACTTCGCCGCAGGCGTTCGAAGGCCTCAGATTGTCGGGCCGCAAAGTGCGCAGACCCGATTTGACTTTTGCGACGATGGATCATAACGTTCCGACGAAAGACCGCTTCAACATTACGGATCCGATTTCCAAACAGCAAATCGATACGCTTTCCCAAAACTGCCGCGATTTCGGCGTGACACTGTTCGACCTGGACAGCATTGACCAAGGCGTCGTGCACGTTATGGGTCCTGAGCTTGGCCTTACGCATCCGGGCAAAACTATCGTTTGCGGCGATAGCCATACTTCTACGCACGGCGCGTTCGGCGCACTCGCTTTCGGTATCGGCACAAGCGAAGTGGAGCACGTGCTCGCTACGCAAACTTTGCAGCAATCCAAAGCCAAAACGCTCGAAGTGCGCATCAACGGCAGCCTGAAGCCGGGCGTAACGGCGAAAGATTTGATCCTTGGCGTTATCGCGAAATACGGCACGGATTTTGCTACCGGCTACGTAATCGAGTACACCGGCGAATCGATCCGCGGCCTTTCGATGGAAGAGCGCATGACTGTGTGCAACATGTCCATTGAAGCGGGCGCAAGAGCTGGCCTGATCGCTCCTGACGAAACGACGTTCAACTACTTGCGCGGACGCGAATATGTGCCTCAAGGCGCTGCATTCGATGCAGCCGTAGCCGAGTGGAAGCAGCTTGTTACGGACGAAGGCGCGACTTACGACCGCGTTGTCGAATTCGACGCGGATTCCCTGATCCCGCAAGTGACCTGGGGCACAAGCCCTGGCATGGGCACGAGCGTTACTTCTCTTGTTCCGGATCCGCAAAGCTTCGCAACCGAAAATGAACGCAAAGCGGCTGAAAAAGCGCTTGAATATATGGACTTGGCGCCTGGTACTCCAATGACGGAGCTGAAAGTGGACTATGTCTTCATCGGTTCCTGCACGAACGGCCGGATCGAAGACCTTCGCGCCGCGGCGGCTATCGCGAACGGCTACAAAGTGGATCCGAGCGTAACGGCAATTGTCGTTCCGGGTTCCGGCCGCGTGAAAATCCAGGCGGAAAAAGAAGGCCTGGACAAAATCTTCTCCGAAGCAGGCTTCGAATGGCGCGATGCCGGCTGCAGCATGTGTCTGGCGATGAATCCGGACGTTCTGCAACCGGGACAACGCTGCGCATCCACGTCCAACCGCAACTTCGAAGGACGCCAGGGACGCGGCGGACGCACGCATCTCGTATCTCCAGCAATGGCTGCGGCTGCAGCGATTCAAGGACATTTCGTCGATGTGCGCGACTGGGAAATCAAAGCCTACCAACAAGCCTAATTTGTTGAAATCAAGTTTCGGAGGAGAATGAGACTATGGAAGCTTTTACAAAACATACGGGCCTTGTCGGTCCGGTTGACCGTGTGAATGTAGATACAGACGCAATTATCCCTAAACAATTTTTGAAACGCATCGAGCGTTCCGGTTTCGGACAATTCCTTTTCTTCGAATGGAGATGGGATGAAAAAGGGAACGTTATCGAGAGCTTCCCGCTGAATCAGGACCGCTATCAAGGAGCGTCCGTGCTCATTTCCAGAGCGAACTTCGGCTGCGGCTCTTCCCGCGAGCACGCGCCTTGGGCGATCCAGGATTTCGGCTTCCGCGTCATTGTCGCTCCGTCTTATGCGGATATTTTTTACAACAACTGCTTCAAAAACGGTATTTTGCCGATCAAGCTGTCCGAAGAGCAGGTGGAAGACCTGTTCCAGCGCACGGCGAAGCATGACGGCTACAAGCTGCATGTCGATCTCGAAAGCAACAAGCTGACCGACGACTACGGCCTCAGCATCGGCTTCGAGCTTGATGAGCACCGCCGCCAGTTCCTGCTGCAAGGTCTGGACGACATCGGTCTGACGCTTCAGCATGCGGACAAAATCACCGCCTATGAAGAAGCTCACCAAGCGCGTCTGGCTTATAAATAATAACTGCCCGTAATGCAAGAAGCTTCCGGTTTCCGGAGGCTTCTTTTTTTGCGATCTTTGCAACTTTTGGCAGGTTTTCGCGTCTAATAGGTTACTAGTTTGTCGTAAGGTGGTGGATTTGCTGTCAGCTGTAATCGTAATTTGTACTATTGAAATGGTTCGTGTATAAACGTTGCAGATTGCTATTTGTGGAACTATGCCCAATTCCGACATTACATAGAGGTGAATGATGAAATATCCTGTAGTTTTAGCGAGCATGAGCTTAGCTATGTTGTTGGCGCCGGGCGCCGTATTCGGGGCTGAGGCCGAGAAGCCGATCAAGCTGTATATGAACGAAAAGCTGCTTGTCACAGACGAAGTTGCACCAAAAATAGTAAACGGCAACACGATTGTGCCCGTTCGCGTCATTGTCGAAGAAATCGGGGCGAAAATCAGTTGGGATGAAGCTGCGCGAAAAGTGACGATCGTGAAAGACGACGTAAACATCCAGCTCGTCATCGACAGCAAAGTCGCAGCGATCCAAGGGAAACAGACAAAGATGGAAGTCGCTCCCGTCATTATGAACGGCAATACGATGCTGCCTCTCCGTTTTGTCGGCGAGCTGATGGGCGTGAAATTCAACTGGGATCAGCCGACTTCCTCCGTACATATGTTCAAAGATGCCGATGTGCCTTCCAAGCCTGTGACGGGCCCCGTCGCGGACGGGGACAATTCCGGGACGGGAACCGTCAAACCGGGGGCGCCGGATGTAAACGAGAAGCCTTCGAGCGGAACGGGCACTCCGGCGCCTACGCCAAAGCCGCCTGCTGCGAATGGCGGAACAGGCACCGATACTGCGGCGGGCTCGAAGCCGGCCGACGCGAACGCGCATTTGCTGACGTCCATCGAGCTGACCGATAAGGAACTTATCGTCAAGGCCAAAGACGGCACGCTTGTCCCTACGAGGCTCAAACTGTCCGGCCCGAACAGGATCGTGTTCGATTTTCCGAATATGGTTCTGGACGATAGCCTTGCCAAAAAGCTGGTGAACAACATCGGCGAACTCGATTCCAAGCATCCTTTGGTGCAAAAGGTTCGCTTTTCCAACTTTTCCGACAATCCGAGCACGGTCAGGGTCATTCTCGATCTCAAAGGCGCCGCCGATTACCGGATTCAGACTTCCAAGAAGCCTAACGAATGGTCGGCTTCGATTGAGGAGCACCGCATTCGCGTTGTCATTGACGCCGGACATGGCGCCAAAGATCCGGGCGCGCTTTCGGTGAACGGGAGGAAGGAGAAGGATTTTACGCTTGCGATGGCGAAGAAAGTATCAGCCCTTCTTGCCAAGGAGAAGCAAATTGAAGTGTTAATGACGCGAAGCGACGACACTTTTGTCGAGCTGGACGATCGGGTTGCCTTTGCCAACGACAATCAAGTCGACGTCTTTTTATCGATTCATGGCAACAAGGCTAACAAAGCCAACATTAGCGGAACCGAAACTTATTATTACAATCCTGATAGCTTGCCTTTTGCCAATGTCATTCACAAATACGTTTCCGACGCTACCGGATTGCCCGACCGCGGGGTGCGGATCGGCGATTTCAGGGTCGTGCACAAGACGACGATGCCCGCCGTTCTCGTAGAGGTGGGGTATTTATCGAACAAAGGCGATGAAGCCGCCATGTACTCGGAAGCTTTTCAGGATCAAGTAGCTGCCTCCTTAGTGTCCGCCATCAAAGAATACTTGAACGTCAAATAAGGAGTGAGTGAGATGACTAGAATAAGCCGCGTGATTCAAGGAGCGCTTCTAGTAAGCGCAATCGCTTTAACGGTAACCGCATGCGGGCAAAAGGCTGCGCTGAACGGCAGCGCACCGTCACAGACGCCGCAGCCGACCCAGCAGGCGCAAGCGACTCAAAGTCCGCAGCCGACGGCTACTCCCGAGGTTTTGAAACAAAAGAAAATCAAGGCTTACTACACCGATGAGAACGAAATAAAGCTCGTTGAAAAGGATGTCACCGTTTCTTACAAGAAAGACGAAGACATATATGCGGCCGCTTTGAAAGTTTTGACCGCGAATGACGATCCCAAGGCGGTGTCCTTATTTGACGATGTGACATTCCAGAGCGTTGCTTTCGATAAGGAAAAAGGCGCTCTTAAGATCGATCTGAAAATGGGCCCGAACAGCCAGTTAGGCGCACCGGGTGAAGATTTGTTTTTGCAGGCGCTGAAAAAAACGGCATTTCAATTTGCGGAAGTCAAAGATATCTACGTACTGAAAGACGGCAAGCAGGTGGAAAGTTTGATGGGGCATATGGATTTGCCGTATCCGATCAAACGGCCTAATTAAATGAACATGCAGAGGAGTTTTTACAAACGATGAAAAAACAGAAATTAGCGAACGCGCTGCTCAGCTCTTTGATCATAACGAGCCTTGCAGGGACTCCGGCCGTTTGGGCGGCGGAATCGACGGGCACAACCTCTTCAGGAACGGCAAGCAATGTGAAATCGTCTTTCCCGGACGTAGGCGCGGATTACTGGGGGATCAGGCACATTTCCAAGCTTGCTCTGGAAGGGATCATCGAAGGCTATGAGGATGGCGCATACCGTGCGGAGAACTCCGTCTCCCAGCAGGATGTGCTGATCATGGCAACGAGAATGATGGGCCTTGAAAGCGACGCGAAATCGATGACATCCGCAACCGTCTTCCCGGACTTCATACAGGTGGACGACTATGCCCGCAATTATGTGGCTCTGGCGCTGCAAAAAGGGCTGATTACGAACGAGGAAGAAAAAACAAGGGCGCAGGGCGATAAGTCCAAAGATAAATGGGGCCAGCGCAAGGCGACGAGAGAATGGGTGGCGGAAGTTGTCATCCGTGCTATCGGCAAGCAGTCGACTGCGCAAAGCATGGCTTCCCAAGCGACTTCGTTTAAAGATAACAACGACATCAGCTATTCGACGCTCGGCTACGTGAATGCCGCCGTATCGCTGCAAATCGTCAACGGCTTCGAGGACGGAACTTTCCAGCCTAAAGGAGCCGTCACACGGGCTCAAATGGCCGCTTTTCTCAGCCGGTCCCAGAAGGATTTGACTACGCTGCCGCAGCGCGCGGTCCGGGGCTATTTGACGAGCCTGACGAGCGGCACCATCTCGATCAGCGATAGCGACGGCAATACGAGCACATATAAACTGGCTCCGAACACCGTATTTTACGGAAACAAAAACGATACGGTCATCGATCCGAAAACGATCGAGGAAACGTACCAGGTTTCCATCGTGCAAGTAGGCGGCACGGCATACTATGTGGAAGTCGTCAAGGACGAACTGCAAATGGACATCTACGACGGCAAGCTGCTGAAATTAAACATCAGCGGCCTGAAGGCTACGCTGGACGATTACGAAAGCTATGAGCTTGCCACCGATGTGGCCGTAACGGATACGGACGGCAAGGGACTCAGCCTTGCTTCCGTCGTCGAGGGCAGCGTTGTCGAACTGAGAAGAAACAAGCTGACCAAGGGCACCAAAATTACGTCGATCATCGTCAAGCAGGTGCCTGTGAACAAAACGGCGCTCGGCGTCATTCAGACGATTAACAAGGATACGCGCCAGTTGGGGCTGCTCGAAAGCACGACAGGGAAGACGGAAGCATTCGGATTTTCCAGCAATTTGATCGTTACGCTGCCGGACAACAGCTTGATCGACATCAATTCGCTGCATGTGGGCGATTCGGTTGAATATACCGTAACGAACAGCGAAGTCGTGAAAATTCTCGTCAAGAAGCAGGCGGATGTGGGCGTCAGCGTCGAAGGAACGCTGAAAGAGCTGAGTGACGACAAATCGTTCCTCACGATTGTCAAACCGAATGGCGGCGCGTTGGCGGCATATGCACTGGGCGATAACGTGCAGGTGCAAATCAACGGCTTGACTACGGCGAGCATTTACGACATTGCACCCGGAGATTCCTTGAAGCTGGACGTGCTGAACAATAAAGTGACTTTGATTACAGTGACAAACCGTTCCATCGAGAACTTATATTTTGCGAAAATTATCAGCTACGAACCTACAAGCAAATTTTTGACGGTTAAAGACAACTCGGGAAATCCGCACGCATACCAGTTGACCGATTCCACGACGATTAAATACGCAGGGACGACGCTGCCTTTCTCAAGCTTCAACACAACGTTCAGTACCGGCAAATACGTCGACCTGCTCGTATCCAAAAACAACGTGACTTCCGTCCAGATGTCGACACAGCTGAACGGCACCTTGACGCAGTTGAATTTGCAGTCCAACGATGTGACGATCAAAACCGACAGCGGGCAAAGCTTGACCTTCAAGCTTACATATGCGCCAACGGTGGAAATTCCTAACAGAGAGACCAGCGCGCTTTCCGATTTGAAAGTCGGGGATAACGTCGGTATCATTTTGAGCTATGACCAAACGATCGTAACGAATATCGTAATCAGCAAAAAAGGGCTGTACAAAGTGGTGTCCACGAACGTCAATAGCAAGCAGTTGACAGTTATGGACGATAATAACACGACTTACACGGTCGGCCTGGACAGCGTTCCGATCATGAAGTCCGATCAGACGGCGGGCGCGATTACGGATATTTTGGCGGATGAGTATGTGAGGCTGACTTACAAGGGCAAATCTGTCGTGAAGGTGGAACTGACCGACACGGTAAGAGGCAAAGTCATCGCTGTCGATCCGACGAGCACGAGCTTGACCGTGCAAGACTTTACCGGCAAAAATCAGGTTGTGAACGCCGGCAGCAACTATGCGGTGAAGCTGAACGGCGGGTCGGTGCTTAACTTTAACTCGATTAAAGTCGGCGACCGGGTCCAGGTCAATAAGGACGCGGCCGACAGAACGATCATTCAAGTGGCTGCAGCGGCCAAGAGAGAGCTTTCCAGCTATAATAACATCGTTAACCAAATGATCTTCAAATCGACGAGCTCGGCAGACAAAACTTCCTACAGCCTGTATCCGAGGGCATATTTCCACAAAGGCGCGAACACCGTAACCGCGGGCTCTTTCAAAGCAGGCGACCAAATTATGATTTATGTGCTGGATGACAAAATTGTCGAGATGGACCAGCAGTAAATTTGAACGAAATGTATTCCGCATCCGTCTGTTTAACAGGAGCTGATCCTGGGACAGACGGTTGTTTTTTCTACGAAATTTCCTTAAAATCAGATAAGTTTTAAAAAATGTTCTCATTTTAACGCTTTCAAGCATTGATTCTGCAGTCACAATTCGATACACTTGAAAATATTACGCCCCAAGGAATAATAACGATGACTCAAAAGCAGGTAAGACACATTTTAGACACAATCGGCGAAATGTTCCCGGATGCGCATTGCGAGCTGAATCACAGCAATCCGTTCGAGCTGACGATTGCCGTGCTGCTCTCGGCGCAGTGTACCGATGAAACGGTAAATAAGGTTACGGAATCCTTGTTTCAAAAATATAAGCGTCCTCAAGATTATTTGGCTGTGCCGCTTGAGGAGCTGGAGCAAGATATTCGCAGAATCGGGCTGTTTCGGAATAAGGCAAGCAATATTCAAAAGTTATGCCGACTTGTACTGGACAAGTATGACGGACAAATTCCCGAGAAGCACGAGCAATTGGTCGAGCTGCCCGGCGTAGGCCGCAAAACGGCCAATGTCGTCGTATCGAACGCTTTCGGAGTGCCAGCCATTGCTGTCGACACGCACGTAGAGCGGATTTCCAAAAGGCTTGGGCTTGCCGGATGGGACGATTCCGTCCTTGAAGTTGAAAAGAAGCTGATGCAGAAAGTTCCCCGCGAGGAATGGACTCAGACTCACCACCGTCTCATTTTTTTCGGCAGGTACCATTGCAAGGCGCAAAACCCGCAATGCGGCATTTGCCCGCTGCTGGATCACTGCCGGGAAGGTAAAAAACGTATGAAACCAAGTGTAACTAGGAAAGCTACTAAAAAGAACTGATAAGTAAACAAAGGATGGGATGGAAATGAAATGCATCGCCGTATACACCAATAGTTTTGAATTGTTTTCCGATATTTATGAAGAAGTGATCAAAACGCCGTTGCAAGAAAACGAAGAAAAGATCATTGAAGGCGTAACCGTCAGCGAATCCGGTGAAGTTCCTCAAAACTACATAGACAAAATGAAAACGAAGCCCGAAGTTGTCGTGATGAAAGTAAAAGATTCCGACATTACGATTTTGCAGCATCGCGACGTGTTCGAAATTTTCCTGCCGGAAACTGAAAAAGCGGCCATTTCTTAAATCTCCCTTGCGGAGATTTTTTTGCTTAAATTGACTAAATCCGACCGGGGCATTACACTTAAAACCGAAGTGAATCCATCGGTGCTTTTTGTACGTGAGTCAGGAGAGAATAGATCATGAATCAGTTGGCAGAACCCGGCATTGCGTCCATACCGGAAGCAATCAAACAGATGCGGGACGCGGTAAAACAAGCCGGAGACGCGGATAACGCGGGGAAGCTGCAGCAGCTTCTCGATAAAATAAGCTCGGAGCGAATGAATATTGCGTTTTGCGGGCATTTTTCGGCGGGGAAATCGACGTTGATCAATCAGCTGTGCGGACACCCGCTGCTGCCTTCCAGCCCGATTCCGACGAGTGCAAATATTGTAAGTATTCGGGACGGCGAGCCGGGGGCGCATGTAACGCATCGTCACAAAAGCGAAGACCGCAGCGCTGTCGTTATTCCGCTCGATGAATTGGAAGCGTACTGCGTCAATGGTACGGATATCGAATCCGTGGAAATCACGTATCCGATCGCTTTTCTGGGGAAACATGCGGCGCTGCTCGATACCCCCGGGATCGATTCTACGGATGACGCGCATCATCAGTCGACGGAATCGGCGCTTCATTTGGCCGATGTCGTGTTCTATGTCATGGATTACAACCATGTGCAGTCGGAAGTGAATTTGGCTTTCACGAAGAAGATGAAGGAGTGGGGCAAGCCGCTCTATCTCGTCGTCAATATGATCGACAAGCATAAAGAGCGGGAGCTCCCTTTCGAACAGTATCAGGAGGGAACGAAGCAGGCTTTTTTAAGCTGGGGCATCGAGCCGGACGGCCTGCTGTATGTCACGATGAAGGAGCCGGGCCATCCGCATAACGAATATGCGAAACTGCGATGGCTCCTGCAAGGTTTGATCGAGCGCGGTGAGCTGCTGCGCAGCTGCAGCATCGACGCATCCGCGCGCTATTTGGCGGCCGAGCACGGCAGCTGGGTGGCGGAGCGGAATGAGCCGCTGAAGGCGGAGCTCATCGAAGCGATCCGCCAGGATGGCGACGTGGAGGAAGTGCGGCAGCTCGCGGAGGCGAAGCGGCGCGAGCTGGAGGAGGCGCAGGCGCTGCCGGAAACGTTAACGGCGGCGCTGCGCAAAGAGCTTGGCGTGATCATCGAGAACGCCAACATTACACCGGCCTTGACCCGGGATAAGGCTCACGCGTATTTGGAGAGCCGCAAGCCGGGGTTCAAGGTAGGCTTTTTCTCGCGGGCAGCGCAGACGGCCGCGGAGACGGAGAAACGGCTGCAGGCGTTTCAGGAGGATTTGGCCGAGCAGGTGGAAGCCCAGCTCGATTGGCATCTCCGGGACGCCTTGAAGAAGGCGGCCGAGCGGCAGGGGCTTCACAGCCAGGCGCTGGCCGCGGACATCGAAGCCCTGAAAGCGGACGTCTCGCCGGCATGGCTGGCGGGGCAGGTGAACCCTGGCGCCGTGTTCGGCGGCGAATACACGCTCAACTTCATGAAGCAGGTCGGCGGCGACATCAAGCAGCAGTACCGCAAACAGGCGTTTGCGCTGATCGACCGGCTCGCGCTGGCCGTCCGCGAGCGCACGTCGCAAGCGGCTGCGACGCTTGCCGAAGAGCTGGCGGCGCTGGGCGAACGCCTCGGCGCCTACAGCGAGCTGCAGCGGCTCGAGGCCGTCGAGGCCGCTGCGCAGGCGGAACTGCTGCAAATGGCCGGCTGGCGGAAGCATGTTCCGCCGGCGCTGCCGGATTTGCAGCAGTTCCGAGCCATGGAGGAGCCGGCAGCCGCCCCGCAGAGCGGGGGGCTGCACACGACCTCCATGGGCGCGATCCTGCAGGCTGCCGCCACGGCGGCGGCAGTCTCGGCTCCGGCGGCAGCACCTGAGGATGCTGCGGCTGCGCCTTCCGTGTTCCCCGCAGGCGAACACGGGGGGCGCATGGAGCGCAAGGCCGCCGCGCTGCAGACGGCCTCCGGCCTCATCGACGGGCTGCCGTCGATGAAGTCGCTCGCGCGCGCCATGCGCGAGAAAGCGGAACGTCTGCGCGAGCGGACGTTCACGATTGCGCTGTTCGGCGCATTCAGCGCCGGCAAGTCCTCGTTCGCCAATGCGCTCATTGGCGAACGCGTCCTGCCGGTGTCGCCGAACCCGACGACGGCGGCGATCAACCGCATCCTGCCGCCGCAGGAAGGCTGGCCGCACGGTACGGCCAAGGTCAGGATGAAGTCGGCCGACGCCATCCTCCAGGACGTCTTGTACTCGCTGGAGCTGCTCGGCGTCCAGGCGTCCGATATGGCCTCGGCTCTCGCGCGCATCGGCGGGTTGACGCCCGCCGACGTAACGCCCAAGGGCAAGCCGCACTATTCCTTCCTCAAAGCCGTCGAGAAAGGATGGACGGCAGCCAAAGACCATCTGGGCGCTGAGCTGCGGATTACGAAAGACGAGTTTCCCGGTTATGTCGCCGATGAATCGAAATCGTGCTTTGTGGAATTTATCGAATTATTTTATTCCAACCCGCTGACTGACCAAGGCATTATTTTCGTTGATACGCCTGGCGCGGATTCGATCAATGCGCGGCATACGGGAGTAGCTTTTAACTATATCAAAAATGCGGACGCGATTCTTTTCGTCACTTATTATAACCACGCTTTTTCCCAAGCGGACCGCGAATTTCTGCTGCAGTTGGGGCGCGTCAAAGACAGCTTTGAAATGGATAAAATGTTTTTTATCGTCAACGCCGCCGACCTTGCGGCAAGCGAGGAGGAGCTGGACGGCGTAGTCAAGCATGTGGAGACGAATTTGCTCCGGCACGGCATCCGCAATCCGCGCATTTATCCGATTTCAAGCTATTTGGCCGCCGAGGGCAAAGTAGCGGGAGATTCCGCGCTTGTCGCCCAATCCGGCATTCGTCCGTTCGAGAACGATTTCCTGCAGTTTACGTTGGGCGAATTGAGCGACGTTGCCATTCATTCGGCTAACCTTGAGCTGGAACGTGCGGTTCAAACGATGCAGCAATGGCTGGAAAGCGCCAAATCCGGGGAGGAACAGCGCAAAAGGCAAATCGACAAGCTCCAGCAGGCCGAGCAAGCGGGAGTCAAGCTGCTTCGGGAAGCGGATCACGGCGCAGACGTCAAAGAATTGCGCAAAGAAATCCAGGAACTGCTTTACTACGTGAAGCAGAGAACGATGTACCGCTTCGGCGAGCTGTACAATTACGCCTTCAACCCTTCCACGTTCCGCGAGGAAGCGCGCGATCCGAAGCAGGCGCTCCGTTTGGCATGGAACGAGCTGCAGCGGATGATCGTTTTCGATCTGTCCCAGGAAGTGCTGGCTACGACGCTGCGCATCGAGAACGCGATCAATCGCCTGTCCGGCCGCCGCGCGCAGCGCTGGGGAGAGCAGCTTGCCGAGCTCGTGGAAGGCTTCGCAGGCGGCGAGTACGATGCCCGCAAGTTTGACACGCCTTCGGTAACGACGGCTTTTGACGCCAGCGAAGTAACGGATAAGCTGCTGACGGGTTATTTTAAAAACGCCAAGCAGTTTTTTGAAGGCGACGGCAAAAGCAAGCTGAGAGCGGAGCTGGAAAGCCGCGTCAGCGAGCCCGTGTCCGAGCTCATGGAACGGCAAACGTCGGCTCTTGACCAGGCGTATTCCAGACAGTTGGAAGAATGGCTGACAGAGCTGCAAGAGCTGCTGGCCCAACAGCTGAACGAGCACGTTCGAGGGCTTTTGAACGCATTGGAAATGAAAATCGATTTGGACGATTTATTGTCCAGACAACAGCAGCTGAAAAAGCTGATGGATTAAAAAAAGGGCGCTTCCGCACATCACAGCGGCAGCGTCCTTTTAATTTATATGTCGTGATCTTTTTCACAATCCCGAGCATATGATGTTATTTTGGGTGCATTGCCATGTAAGGGCTTACATATCTTAGGATTTGAAAGATATCCAAGAATGGCATGGATTCCTGCAAGTTTTTGTGGAGTTATGCGGGTTTAAGCGTATAAATCCCGTTATCCTCTCGTTGCTCCGATAGGGGGATGGTGATAAGATTCATTAAGTATTGAAACGCTTTCTCAGCTTTTCCCAATTTTCCTTCTTGAGGAGGGTGCTTTAAAAGTGGACGTCTTTAGGCAACTGAAAGAGTTCTATTGGCCGGAGAAGAAGCTGTTGTTCGGGTCGATTCTATGCCTGATTACAGCAACCGCGCTTGGACTCGTGTATCCGAATTTGCTTCGCTATTTGATCGACGATGTAATTACGAAACAAAGGTTCGACTTGGTGCCGAAGCTGTCGCTTTTTGTCGTTGGCGTCGTAACTTTGAAAGGCATGTTTCAGTTTTTGCACGGCCTTTGCGGAGGAAGGCTCGGAAATCGGGTTGCGTTCCATATGCGCAACGCGCTTTACAACAAGCTGCAGTACTTGTCGTTTCAGTATTACGATCAGGCGCGTACCGGGGACTTGATGTCGCGTCTGACAGCGGATCTGGAAGCGATTCGGAACTTTATCGGCTTTGGCTTCGCGCAAATTTTGAACGTCTTTTTGATGCTGATTTTCGGCATGGCCATGATGTTTTCGATCAATTGGCAGCTGACGCTCATCACCATGGTTTCCATGCCTTTCCTCGTTTTTACAGCAGTTCGTTTCGAAGGCAAGATTCATCCGGCTTTCCGTCTGGTGCGCAAGTCGCTGGGCACGATGACGACGGCCGTCCAGGAAAACATTACGGGAGTCCGCACGGTAAAATCTTTTGCCCGCGAGCCCCATGAAGTAAAAAAGTTCTCGACTCATAACGAAGAATACAGGGCAATGAACGTAGAAACGTCGCACATATGGGCCAAATATTTTCCCGTCATGGAAATTTTGGCGAACTTGAGCGTCGTTCTTTTACTCGGAGCCGGCGGCTACATGGTCATTCAGGAAACGATTACGCTCGGCGAATTGGTCGCGTGCTTCAGCATCATTTGGTACATTATCGGCCCGATGTGGGGACTCGGCTTTCATATCAATAACTTTACTCAAACGAAAGCTTCCGGCGAAAAGATTTTGGAAATTCTTCATCAGTACATACACGTAAAAGATCAGCAGGAAGCCGTTTCGCTGGCTGAAACGAAAGTTCGCGGCCATGTTCGCTTTGACCGGGTTACTTTCGCCTATCCCGAAAAACAGCCGGCGCTGTACGATTTCTCCGTCGATGCACCTCCCGGCTCCGTAATCGGACTGCTGGGCAGCACAGGCTCCGGTAAGACGACGGTGGTCAGCCTGTTGATGAGAGCTTACAATGTCAAGGAAGGACATATCACCTTCGATGGCAAGGATGTTCGCAACATCCAGGTAGAAAGTCTGCGCAGCCAAATTGCGGCGGTTTTTCAGGAAACGTTCTTGTTTTCCTCTACAATCCGCAACAACATCGCCTACGGGCGCAAAAACGTGAGCATGGAAGAAATCATCCGCGCGGCCAAGCTGGCCAAAGCCCACGATTTTATTATGGAGCTGCCGCTTGGCTACGATACGATTGTCGGCGAGCGCGGCCTCGGCTTATCCGGCGGGCAAAAACAGCGGATCGCAATCGCGAGGGCGCTGCTGAAAGATCCGAAAATTCTTATTCTCGATGACGCGACGAGCGCTGTCGATATGGAAACAGAGCATGAAATCCAGGCCGGATTCAAAGAAGTCATGCAGGGCCGTACGACGTTTATTATTGCTCACCGGATCTCTTCGCTGAAGCATGCGGACGAAATTATCGTCATGGATCAAGGCCGGATCGTACAAAGAGGAACGCATCAGGAGCTTTTGGCGCAGGAGGGCCTTTACCGTCAAACTTACCGGATCCAGTATGCGGATCAGCCAGGCACGGAAGGGCGCGCGGAGGCAGACGGCTATTCATCTTCTTTAGAAAGAAGGTTGGCGCATTGAGCACTTTTTCCAAGCAAGCCGGAAATTCCTCTCAGCCGGAAGATTCGCAGTCCGGACAGCGATTCGTATATCAGGATGACGAGCTGATCGACAAGCCGTTTGACTGGAGTCAGCTTAGACGTCTATTCGGTTACATGAAGCCTTACGCGAAGCAATTTTTGCCGATCATCATCGTGATGATGTTTGTGGGCGCATTAACGAAGCTAACGGTGCCGCTGCTTATTAAATATGCGATCGACCGTGCGATCACGCCGAAGGACGGCCAGCTTTTATTCATCTTGATGGGCATTATGTTCGGTGTTTATATCGTGCAGTGGATCGCCAACACGTTCCGGATCCGTTACACGAATATGATCGGCCAGCGCGTCATCTACGATCTCCGGCACGATCTATTCAGCCATATCCAAAAGCTTTCGTTTCGCTTTTTCGACACGCGTCCTGCGGGCTCGGTTTTGGTTCGGGTGACGAATTACGTCAACTCATTGCAGGACCTGTTTACGAACGGCGTCGTCAATTTGCTGATCGACTGCGTTCAGCTTTGCGGCATTATGATCATTCTGCTTTCTTATAATTTCAAATTGGGCGCGGCGATCATCGTAACCGTCCCTCTGATGTTTCTCATTTCGACCAAATTGCGCCTGAAAATCCGCCGGGCGTGGCAGGATGTTACGATCAAGCAGTCGCGTTTAAACTCGCATTTGAACGAATGCATTCAAGGCATTCGGGTCACCCAGGCGTATACGCAGGAAAAAGAAAATATTAACTTTTTTCGTAACATGAACATGGTGAACCGCCTGTCGTGGAACCGCGCCTCGATGCTGAATCAAAGCTTCGGGCCGATTATCGAAATTACGGGAGCGATCGGCTACTGCATCTTGTTTTGGCTAGGCGCCCACATGATTCAATCCAAAGAAATCTCGGTAGGCTTATTGGTCGCTTTCGCAACGTACATCGGATATTTTTGGGAGCCGATTACCCGCTTGGGACAAATGTATTCCCAACTGTTGGTGGCAATGGCCTCTTCCGAGCGAATCTTCGAATATATCGATGAAAAGCCTTCCGTAGCGGAACTTCCCGGCGCCAAAGAACTGCCGGACATTGCCGGAAACGTGAAATTCGAAAATTTGGTGTTCGAATATGAGTCCGGCAGACCTGCTTTGAAAGGCATCAACCTGGATGTAAAAGCGGGCCAGTCGATTGCGCTTGTAGGCCATACCGGATCGGGAAAAAGCACGATCATGAACTTGCTGTGCCGGTTTTACGATCCGGTGGAGGGCCGCGTTCTTATCGACGGGCAGGATATCCGCGAAGTAACGATCCAAAGCTTGCGTTCCCAGGTCGGCATCGTGCTGCAGGATACGTTTATTTTCTCCGGCACGATCCGCGACAACATCCGCTTCGGACGGCTGGACGCTACGGATGAAGAAGTGGAAAGAGCGGCTAAAGCCGTCCACGCGCACGATTTTATAGCGGCTTTGCCTCAAGGCTATGAAACCGAAGTCCAGGAACGGGGCAACGTGCTCTCCATGGGGCAAAGGCAACTGATTTCCTTCGCTCGCGCATTGCTGGCGAACCCGCGCATACTTATTCTCGATGAAGCGACGGCAAGCATCGATACGGAAACCGAGCTCAAAATCCAGGAAGCGCTCAAAACCTTGCTCGCCGGAAGAACGTCGTTCATCGTCGCGCACCGACTCTCGACCATTCGCAATGCCGACAAAATCATCGTCCTCGACCACGGCCGAATGATGGAAAGCGGCAATCACGATGAATTGATGAACGAGCGAAAAATATATTACGGCCTTATCCAGGCCCAGTACAAATTTTTACAGGATGCAGGTTAACTCTTCTTAATGCTGCCCGGTTGCTTTGGCGATCGGGCAGTTTTTTTATACGGTTTTACCGCCGAAGAAAGTCAGTCGTGTGTAAAGCGGCTTGAGAAAACCTGCAAAAATACATGAATTTGCGTCCTTGATCGCTGGCCACGAAAAATTCCTGCAATTGTGCAGGCTTTTCAGCGGGGACATGGGATTAGACCGGGCTGAGCTGGAGTTTGAGCGGTAAAACCTGCGGAATTGCAGGAATAATCTTAGACAAGCGCATGAAGGAGCGAAAAAGATGTATTTTAGCAGGCTTTTGCGCGCAATGTGCCGGTTATGCGTTAGCGGTTATTATATGAGGTGTGAAAAAGGTGCGAGACTTTCTGAATTATTGTGGTATGGAAAAATATGGGCAACCCAGAGTGCTATATCTTTTGATGACGCTTATGACCACTATCCCCTTCGTTCATGAGGAAGTTTGACAGTGAAGTCAGTACAGCCGATCAAGCAGGAAAGTTGCAAGCAGACTTGCTAATGCAGTTTGGGGCGAAAGCAAGCCATTACTGAGCCTGAGTAGAAGGGATAGTGGAAATAAGGGGGAACTGGTGGGAACGCGGCAGTGTGAGAGAAGCAGCAAATCGACGAGCCTGAGCAAAAGGGATAGTGGAAATAAGGGCAGCTGGCGAGAACGCGGCAGTGTGAGAAAAGCAGCAAATAGATGAGCCTGAGCAAAAGGGATAGTGGGAATAAGGTAGCTGGTGAGATGGATGGAAGAGAGCGCGGCTGGAGCCTCTAAGTTATTAGCCGCGCTTGTGCAGGTTGGTTCGATATTTGGTGGGGCTTTTTCCGTAGAGTCCTGTGAACAATTTGGTGAAGTAGTAGGGATCGCGATAGCCTACATCTCCTGCGATGTCCGATATTTGCCGGGTTGTGTACTCCAGGAGGCGTGCTGCGTGGCGCAGTCTGATTTTTTGCAAAGTTTCCATAATGGATTCTCCTACCTGTTCTTTGAAAAGATGGGATAGCCGGGATGGGGAAAGCGCGACTTTTGCTGCAAGAGATTCAATGGTGTGCGGTTCGCTCATTTGCAGGTTCAGCAGGTCCATCACTTGCGTTACACGGGGATCAAGCGCCCGATTATTATCGGAACCGCTTGCCTGAGCAAGGAGCAGCACCATTTCTTCGAGTGCATTCATGGACAGCTGCATGCGGAGTGTTCCGGCTTCCGTTTCCAAGCTGTCTTGGAGCAATCTTTGAAAGGCGGCGGCGATGCGCTCACGTATCCGCTTTAGCTCCAACTGGACGAAAAGCAGCCCTTTGGCGGCTTGAGGAAGGCGCAGCAGCGATGACCACGATGGCGACGGAATGAAATGAACCCACATAAATTCCCATACGGTATCCTGTGGGGTGTAGTAGTGATGAGGAGTTCCGGGCGTCAACATCGCGATATCGCCTTCTTGGACGGTGTACGTAGTTTGGTTGATTTGAAAAGCGCCGGTTCCCGCCAAGGTGTAGGTGAGCAGCCAGTCTCTGGTGCCGCCGGAACGATGAACGAGGTAGCCCGGCTGTTCCTTGAAATGTCCGGCTACGAAAACGCCGGGGGAAGGGCTCGGTGTTTCTTTATGAATAGCAGAATCATCAAGGTTATTAGCCATTGTATGCATTCCTCCTTTGGCGTTTTCATTTTAAAATAGAATTGTGAAAAACACAATGACAACAAGGAATGGAGGCTTTAAATTTGGAATCTAAAGCTCTTGGAGGCGTGTTGGCACCAGACCAGGTGGAGCAATTTTATCGGGAAGGTTATGTGGTTGTAAGAGGGCTTTTTGCGGGGGAAGCGGAGAAGCTGCGGGACCACTTTATGAAGCTGCATGCTGCGGGGCCGATTCCCGGCTGTTTTAAACCGGTTTCGCGCGAGGAAGCGGGGAACGATATTTTGAAAATGTACCCGCGGATGATGCATCCGCACAAGGTCGATGATCTTTCGATGGCATACATGCTTGATCCGAGAGTCATGAATATTTTAGCGGATTTGCTGAAGGAAGAACCGATTGCCGCGCAAAGCATGTTTTATTTCAAGCCTCCGGGCGCGAAGGGGCAGGCGCTGCATCAGGACAACTTTTATTTGCAGGTGGAGCCGGGCACATGCATAGCCGCATGGACTGCCGTGGATGCCGCAGACGAAGAGAATGGGGGATTGTTCGTCGTCCCGCAAACGAACACGCTAGACGTGTTATGCCCGCACGATGCCGATCCGAAGCAGTCCTTCACGAAGGAAGAGGTGGACGTGCCGGAAGGGCGCCAAGCGATCCCGTTGAGTTTGGAGGCGGGGGATGTGCTGTTTTTTAACGGCAGCATGATTCACGGATCGTACCCGAATACGTCGCAGGACCGCTTCCGCCGGGCGTTTATTTGTCACTATACGGGCATCTCAGCGCAAAAAATCGCTCATTGGTACTACCCGATCTATAGGCACGACGGCTCCGAGATACGGCTGGAAATCAATGAAGCCGGGGGGCCTTGCGGAACTGAATATGCATCGGGCGGCGTGCATTAAGCCGCTTCGCGTAAACCCTCTCTGTCCCGGCAGAGAGGGTTTTGTCGCTCTTGACAGAAGTTTGCAAAATGCGGCAAGAAGCTTTACTCTTAGAGTGAAATAAGCCATTTATTCGCAGGAGGGACTTTTTTTGAAATCATCCAGATGGATTTGGGGGATTGTAGGGCTTTCGGCCACGATAGCAACGGTCGTTTTTGTTGTCGGCTTTATTTATGCGGTTAATCAAATTTTGTTTCCGAAAGCGGGCTCAAGCGAATATGCGATCTCTGCGCCGCAAAGCGGCAAGGAAACGTATATCGACTCCAAAAACAAACTGCAGATCGTCGCTCTGGGGGATTCATTGACTGCCGGAACAGGCGACAATACGGGCAAGGGCTATGTCGGCCGCGTTCGCGAGAAGCTGGAACAGCAGAGCGGCAAGTCTGTTTTTGTATTGAACAATCTGGCGATTCCAGGATATAGGAGCGGCCAACTGCTGAAAGATTTGGAATTGAAAAAGACGCAGGATGCGATCGCGCAAGCGGATATCGTGCTGCTGACGATAGGCGGCAATGACCTTTTTGACGGAGGGAACGGGATTTTCTCCGAAGATCCGCAGGAGTTCAACCCGGAAGCGGCGGCAGCAAGAGTAGGTCCCGCGCTGGACAGAATGAACGGCATCGTAGAAGCCATCCATAAAACGAATCCGAACGCCGTCATGCTCTACGTCGGTTTGTATCATCCTTTTCTCGATCTGGATCCGGAACGGAAAGGCTCGCTGATTGTCCAGAAGTGGAACAACAATGTGTTTGAGATGACGAACCGATACAAAAATATGGTGCTTGTGCCTACATATGACCTGTTCGAGCAAAACTTGCTCAAATATATTTCTTCAGCCGATCATTTTCATCCGAATGGGGACGGTTACGATCGTATTGCCGACCGCATTGTGCAAATTTTGAAGTAGGGGGATGAACGGGAAATGACGCCTGGTCCAAATACGGTATTGTCTGTGAAAAACGTAAAAAAACGGATTAAAAATAAAGAGATCATAAAAGGGATATCCTTTGACGTATATGCCGGAGAAATTTTCGGCTTTTTGGGGCCTAACGGTTCAGGCAAAACGACGACGATACGCATGCTGGTCGATTTGATCCGTCCGACGGAAGGCTCGATTCAAATTTGCGGTTACGATGTCCACAAGGAGCACGATCAGGCGCTGCGGCATGTCGGCTGCATTGTCGAAAATCCGGAGCTTTACCCGTATTTGACGGGCTGGGAAAACCTGGAGCATTTCGCGGGGATGCTGCCTGATGTGGATAAAAAACGGATTGCCGAGGTCGTGGAAATTGTCAGCATGGATCAGCGCATTCACGACAAGGTGCGCACGTACTCGCTGGGCATGCGCCAGCGTCTCGGCATCGCCCAGGCGCTTCTTGGCCGTCCGAGCCTGCTTATTTTGGACGAGCCTACGAATGGCCTGGACCCGCAGGGGATCAAGGAAATGAGAGAGTTCATCAAGCGGTTGGCGGAAGGCGGCCTGAGCCTGTTCGTTTCGAGCCATCTGCTGAGTGAAATTCAGCAAATGTGCGATAGAGTGGCGATCATCAGCCATGGTCAAGTGATCAAAGTAGGGTCCGTCGAAGACTTGGTCGCGCAGGGCGGCAAGGTGGTGTGGACGGTTCGTCCGGGAGATGCGGCCGAGCGGATTTTTGCCGCTTCGCCCTTGGTGCAAGCGATCGAGGAAAACGCGTCGCCGGAAGGCCAGGAAGCGGGCGACGGCATGAAGTTCATCGCCGTGCAGATGAATCAAGAGGACGTTCCCCAGCTTAGCCGTGAACTCATTCAAGCAGGAATCAGCCTTTATTCCGTAGAAATCAAAAATCCTACGCTCGAAGATTTGTTCTTGAGCCTGACGGAGGGTGAAAGAATTGAGTAGCATGTACGCGCTGGTCAAAAACGAATGCATCAAGATGATCAAAAAGAAACGGTTTTACGTCATCATCCTCATTTTACTGGCATTGATTCCGATGTTTACGTATGCGCAAATGCGCGTTGCCGAAAATACGCAGAAGCAGTTCGGCACTACCGATTGGAGAGCGGACCAGCGGCAAAAAATCGCCGATTGGGAAAAGCGGCTGAGCAGCGCCCGCACGCCGGACGAGTGGAAGCAGCAGCTCAAGGTGCAGATTCAGGTCGCCAATTATTATTTGGAAAAAAATGTAGACCCTAACTCGCCCAATGCGGTCACTTTTACCCGCGAATTTGTTAAAAATGCGGTCGGATTGTTCATTCCGCTGATCATTATGGTCATTTCCGCGGACATCGTATCATCGGAGCATTCTACGGGGACGATTAAATTATTGTTGACAAGACCGGTAAGGCGTTGGAAAATCCTATTGAGTAAGTTAATCACCGTCGTCTTCTTTACATCGCTGACTGTTTTGGCAACGGGCGTGCTGTGCTATTTGATTTCCGGGGTTGTTTTCGGCTACAATGGATGGTCGCTGCCGGTTTTTATCGGGATTCAGCTCAGCGGTTCGAATGTGGATTTCAGCCTTGTCAGGGCGGTCGACCAATGGTTCTTTCTGTTGATGGAGTTCGGGCTTGTCTGGTTCTCGTCCCTGGTCGTCGCTTTGATGTCGCTTATGCTGTCCGTGCTGATCCGTTCAACGGCGGCAGGTATGGGTGTCATGCTGGCTGTACTTATTTCCGGCACCATTCTTTCCAATATGGTATCATCATGGGAAACGGCCAAATATTTATTCATGGTTAATCTGGAGTTAACCGATTATTTGACAGGATCGCTTCCTCCGATAAAAGGGATGGATTTGGCTTTCTCGCTTACCGTACTAAGCGTCTGGGCGATCGCTTCCCTGATCGTTTCATTTACCGTATTCACGCGAAAAGATGTATTGAATTAATGCTGACGAACTATTTTGACGGAAAAACATGAAGGAGGGCTTCGATGACCGAGCAGCTAGATATAATGACAAATCAGAGCGCCCCGGCGTCGGATTATGGCGCGGATGATATTCAGGTGCTGGAAGGACTCGTTGCGGTGCGCAAAAGGCCGGGGATGTACATCGGCAGCACCAGCTCGTCGGGCCTGCATCATCTGATTTGGGAGATCGTGGATAACGCGGTTGACGAGCATCTCGCCAAGCATTGTTCCAAGATCCATGTAACGATACATAAGGATCAATCCATTACGGTGCAGGACAACGGCAGGGGCATTCCTACCGGCATGCACAAAACGGGAATTCCTACGCCGCAGGTCGTATTTACGATGCTGCATGCAGGAGGCAAGTTCGGCGGAGCGGGCTACAAGAAGTCGGGCGGGCTTCACGGCGTGGGCGCTTCCGTGACGAACGCGCTGTCCGAGTGGCTGGAAGTGGAAATTTACCGCGACGGCAAAATCCATAAGCAGCGGTTCGAGTATTGGGTCGACGATGCCGGTGTCGAGCATGTGGGCGAGCCGGTTACCGGCTTGATCGTGACCGGCAATACGAACCGTACGGGAACGAAGATCACGTTCAAGCCGGACAAGCGGGTGTTCCAGGGCGGAACCGCGGTCAACTATGATACGATTGCCGAGCGTTTGCAGGAGATCGCGTTTTTGAACTCGGGCTTGCAGGTGAATTTGAAGGATGAAAGAACCGACAAGCAGGAGACGTTCCAGTACGAGGGCGGCGCGAGCCAGTTCGTGCAGTTTTTGAACGAAGAGAAGACGGTGCTGCATGAGGTGATTCACTTCGCGGCGGAGAAGGATGAGATCGAAGTCGAGGTTGCGCTGCAGTACAACGACGGCTATACGGAAACGATCGCTTCGTTTGTCAACTCGATTCCGACGCGCGGCGGCGGCACGCACGAAACCGGCTTCAAGACCGCTTACACGCGCGTGATGAATGAATACGCCCGCAAAGCGGGGCTGCTCAAGGAAAAAGAGAAAAATTTGGACGGTACGGACCTGCGTGAAGGAATGATGGCCGTTATCAACATCAAGATGGGCGATGTCGAATTCGTCGGCCAGACGAAAGACCAGCTCGGCAGCGCCGCAGCGCGCAGCGCGGTGGACGCGGTCGTCGCGGATAAAATGGCGGTTTTCCTGGAGGAAAACCCGCAGGTCGCGCAGATGATGCTGAAGAAAGCGGTGCAAGCCGCCAAAGCCCGCGAAGCGGCGCGCAAAGCGCGCGAAGAAATCCGCAGCGGCAAGAAGGGGAAGAGCGAGAGCTCGAACCTGAACGGCAAGCTGACGCCGGCGCAGTCGAAAGATTTTGAACGCAACGAGCTGTTCATCGTGGAAGGGGATTCTGCCGGAGGATCGGCCAAGCAGGGACGCGATTCCAAGCATCAGGCGATACTGCCTCTGAAGGGCAAGCCGATGAATCCCGAGAAAGCCAAGCTTCTCGATGTGATGAAAAACGATGAGTACAAGGCGATCATTTCCGCCATCGGAGCGGGGATCGGCCCGGAATTTGATCCTGAAGAATCGAATTACGGCAAAATCATTATTATGACGGACGCCGATACGGACGGCGCGCACATTCAAGTGCTGCTGCTGACGTTCTTTTACCGGTATATGAAGCCGCTGATCGATACGGGAAGAGTGTATATCGCCCAGCCTCCGCTTTACAAGGTGACCAAAAAAGGCGGCAAAAGCGCGGCGCAGCGCTATGCCTGGACCGACGAGCAGCTGCAGACCGTCATGAAGGAGCTCGGCAAAAACAGCGAGCTTCAGCGCTACAAAGGTCTCGGCGAGATGAATCCGGAGCAGCTGTGGGAAACGACGATGAATCCCGAGTCGCGCACGCTGCTGCAAGTTCAGATCGAGGATGCCGCGAAAGCGGAGCGGCGGGTATCGACGCTCATGGGCGACAAAGTCGACCCGCGCAAGCGATGGATCATCGAGAATGTCGATTTTACCGAATTCGAAGAGTAAGACGGGAGCGGCTGCGAATCGCGCTGCTTTCCGTATAGATCATAAAGAGTGGTGACCGAGCGTTGAGCACATTAGAACAGTTTTTGCCTGCATTTTTGGAAGAGGTCGTCGGCGACCGCTTCGGCAGGTACTCCAAATATATTATTCAGGACCGTGCGATTCCCGATGTCCGCGATGGGCTGAAGCCTGTGCAGCGGCGCATTTTGTATGCGATGTACGATGCGGGCAATACGCCGGACAAGCCGTACCGCAAATCGGCCAAAACCGTCGGCGACGTGATGGGGAACTACCATCCTCACGGCGATTCCTCGATTTACGAGGGCATGGTGCGGATGGCGCAGCCATGGAAGATGGGCCATACGCTCATCGACGGCCACGGCAACTGGGGTTCGCTGGACGACGATCCGGCGGCGGCGATGCGCTACACGGAAGCGCGATTGTCGGAGATCGCGATGGAACTGCTGCGCGATATCGAGAAGCGGACGGTTTTGTTCAAGGACAACTTCGACAATTCGACGAAGGAGCCGGTCGTGCTCCCCGCCCGTTATCCCAATCTGCTGGTGAACGGGGTCAGCGGCATTTCGTCTGGCTTCGCCACGGAAATTCCGACGCATAATTTGCGCGAAGTGATCGACGCCTGCATCGCCATGATCGATAAGCCGGACATTACGATCGAGGAATTGATGGGCATCGTCAAAGGCCCGGATTTCCCGACGGGCGGCATCATTATGGGCGAGGAAGGCATCCGCGAAGCGTACCGCACCGGGAAGGGGCGCATTTATGTCCGCTCCAAAACCGCGATCGAGGATTTGCGCGGCGGCAAACAGCAGATCGTTATTACGGAAATTCCGTATCAAGTGGTGAAATCCCGGCTTGTTACGGCGATGGAGAACATCCGTCTGGAGAAAAAGGTCGAAGGCATCGCCGAGGTGCGCGACGAAAGCGGTCGCAACGGGCTGAGAATCGTCGTCGAGCTGAAAAAAGATGCGGATGCGCAGGGCATTCTCGCTTATTTGCTGAAAAAAACCGATCTGCAAGTGACCTACAATTTCAATATGGTCGCGATCGTCAATAAAGCGCCTCGCCAGCTCGGCATTAAGGAAATGCTGGCGGCGTATATCGAACACCAGAAGGAAGTCGTCACGCACCGCTCGCAGTATGAGCTGGAGAAAGCCGAAGACCGCGCTCATGTGCTGGAAGGGCTCGTGAAGGCGCTGAACATCCTCGACGAGGTCATCGCCGCCATCAAGGCTTCCAAAAACCGCCAGGATGCGCAAAACAACCTCGTGGCCCAGTTCGGATTTACAGAGCGGCAGGCGGACGCGATTCTCGTCCTGCAATTATACCGTTTGACGAATCTGGAAATTACAGCGCTGGAAAAAGAGCTTCGCGATGTGGAAAAAACGATCGCGTATTTGCGCGGCATTTTGGGCAGCCTGAAAAAATTGCTGGGCGTGATCAAGGACGAAATCGGCGATATCCGCAAAAAATACGGCATCGACCGCCGCTCCGAGATTCAGGGCGAAGTGGAAGAGCTGAAGGTCAATCTGGAAGTGATGGTCACTCCGGAGGACGTGTTCGTGACGCTGTCGAACGAAGGATATTTGAAGCGGACAAGCAAGCTGTCGTTCACGCGCTCCGGCGGCGAGCTGGAAAGCACAGGACTGAAGGAAGGCGATTACGTCCGCTTCCTGCTTGACGTGAATACGATCGAAAGCCTGCTCATTTTTACGCAAAAAGGACAGTACTTCCTGCTGCCTGTCCATCAGGTGCCGGAGTACAAGTGGAAGGAGAACGGGACGGCGATCGTCAACGTCATTCCGACTTCCAAGGAAGACCGGATCGTCAGCGTGATTCCGGTGAAAGGATTCGACGACCCGGGCAAATCGCTCGTCTTCGTAACGCGCAAAGGACAGGTCAAACGGACGGAACTGAAGGAGTACATGACGAACCGCTCGAACGGTATCGTAGCCTGCAAGCTGAATGAGCAGGATGAAGTGCTGCATGTTCATCTGAGCGACAATACGAAGGAAATACTGCTTGTCACCAAGCAGGGAATGAGCATCCGCTTCCGCGAAGAGGAAGTGAACCCGATGGGCCGCTCGGCCGCTGGCGTGCGCGGCATACAGCTCAAGCAAGACGATGAAGTCGTCTCGGCGGAATGGATATATGGCGATGAGGGAGAGGTGCTTGTCATCTCCGACCTCGGTTACGCCAAACGTTCCCTGGTCGTGGATTATCCGCTGCAAGGACGCGGAGGCAAAGGCATTCCGA
This sequence comes from Paenibacillus sp. sgz302191, assembly GCF_057749925.1. Classification (NCBI taxonomy): domain Bacteria; kingdom Bacillati; phylum Bacillota; class Bacilli; order Caryophanales; family Paenibacillaceae; genus Paenibacillus; species Paenibacillus sp. sgz302191. Next base: position 229,957 of record NZ_JBYLHY010000010.1, on the reverse strand, counting down.
CCTTCGAATTCAAGGAGGGCAAGCGGGTCAGACCGAATGGCACGGCCTTGGTCCGCACGTTTATCGTCAAGATGGATTACGTTGTCACAGCTTTGATGAGCAGCGGTGAGAAAGTGCGCTTTTCCACGGAAACCGCGCCTCTGGAAGACCGCAAATCGACGGGCAAGCAGCTTGTGCCTGTGACGAAAACGGATGCGATCATCGATTTGTTAAGAGCGCCGCTGTAGCGGCTCAGGTTCGGCGCGCTGCCGAAATTTCTCAGTCATAGCTGACAGTGGGCGGATCCAGCTTTTCGATAAGCTGAAACGCCACTTCCAACACGACCCACAGCGGCATCGGTTCATCCAATCGATCCAGCCACTGTGGGTCTTTAATTAGACCGGCATCCAGCGCCTTTTTGCCAATTTCCTGTTTCCAAGCTTCCACCCTGAATCACTCCTTTTCGCGGTAGCAAATAACAACGGGAGTAGACGGATGCCTACTCTTGCCTTACGCCTCAGTATATGTCGGAGTCAGCCATTATGTTAACCGCGGCGCAGATCGCCGATATTTCAATCGTTTTCGACAGCATGTCCCAAGGGAGCGCGCGGACATTGTCTGAAAATATTAATGCCGTTAACCTTTAAACCGTTTTCACATCATGGTATACTGAAATCAGGGGCTTTTTAGGAAGCGAGTTGATGACTGTGTATTCAGAGGAATTCGGGAAATTATGGGTGAGGCTGTCAAAAGAGTTGAAGACGCAAATGGAGACAGGGCTTTCGCCGACGTTGACGGAAGGACAACTGAATGTGTTGGAACTGCTTTTGAACAGCGAGCGCATGAAGCCGTCCGACCTGATCGAGCATTTGGCGACGACGCCGGCCGCCGTAACGACGCTTCTGGACCGGATGGAAAAAAACGAGTTGATCGTACGCGAGCGGGATGAGCATGACCGCCGGATCGTATGGGTCAACGTGACGGACAAAGGAAAGGCGGAATGCGCGAGAGGGATTCGAATCCGCGAAGAAATGCTGGATTCTTACCTTAGCCGCGTTTCCGCCCATAATCAGAAACTGCTTATTTATTTGCTCGGCAAAGTCGCCGGCTGACGCCGCCGGCACAGACGCACGCAGGTGCAGGGCGGGAGTGCGCAAGCTAGTCCTCTGAGAAGAGGCTTGCAAACTCCCGCCACGGCCGCTCGTCCGGCGGCAGCGAGCGGAAGCGCAGCGTCTCTTTGAGCGTCGGATGCTCAAAGGCAAGCTCCGTCGACCAGAGCGCAAGCTGCTGGCCGGGCTTGTTCACGGCGGCGCCATAGCGCTGGTCGCCGTACAGCGGGCAGCCCGCCGCCGCGAGCTGGACGCGGATCTGGTGCGGCCGCCCGGTGTGCAGCTTGATCCGGATCAAGCTGAAACCGTCCCGGCTGCCGAGCAGCCTGTAGTCCAGCACGGCCTCCTTGGCGTCCGGCTGGCCTTGTTTGACCACGCTGACGGTATTCGTCCGCGTGTCTTTGCGCAGCCAGTGCCGCAGCGTAGCCTGCGGCACTGACGGCGTGCCGTGCACGACAGCGACGTACGTCTTGTCGAGCTGCCGGGTCCGCACCGCGTCCGATAACCGGGACGCGGCTTTTGACGTTTTGGCGAATACCATGACGCCGCCAACGGGACGGTCAAGCCGGTGCACGAGCCCGAGGTACACGTTGCCCGGCTTGTTGTGGCGGCGCTTCAGGTCGGCCTTCAGCGCGCTGAGCAAATCCAGGTCGCGCGAGTCGTCCTCCTGCGTCGGCATATTGACGGGCTTCACCACGACGAGCACGTGGTTGTCTTCATACAGAATCGGAATTTGCGCAGCGTCCGCTTCTTCGATCGGTCCGGCCAACGGCTTACGCCTCCCAGCGTCCGAGGATGCCGCAGGGCAGCATTAGCCCGGAATGGGTGATAGGCAGGCCGATTTCGCCGCTGGAAATCGTACCGCCGTGCCTCTGCTTCATCGCCATCGTCAAAATGTTGTGCAGCACGGTTGCGGAAATGCCGGTCGTGTAGGAATTCACGAGCATGAAGAGCGGCTTGTCCGTCAAAATCGACATGCACGTCTGGATGAACGGGAACAGATCGTCCTCCAGCTTCCACGTTTCGCCGTTCGGCCCGCGCCCGTAGGATGGCGGGTCCATAATGATGGCATCGTATTTGCTGCCCCGGCGCTGCTCCCGCTGCACGAATTTGAATACGTCGTCCGTAATGAACCGAACGGGGCGGCTGCCGAGTCCGGAGAGGTGCAGGTTCTCCTTCGCCCACTGCACGACGCCTTTGGAGGCGTCAACGTGGCATACCTCGGCGCCCGCATATGCGCAAGCGAGGGAGGCGCCGCCCGTGTAGGCGAACAGGTTCAGCACCTTGATCGGGCGGCCTGCGCCTTGAATTTTCTCGATCATCCATTTCCAGTTGACCGCCTGCTCGGGAAACAAGCCCGTATGCTTGAAACCGGTCGGCTTGATGTAGAACGTCAGCTTCTGGTCGTATGTAATCGTCCAGCGCTCGGGCAGCTCGGTGCGGTTCTCCCATTGTCCGCCTCCGCTGGAGCTGCGGTGATAATGGGCGTCCGCCTGCAGCCAGGACTTCGTTTCATTTTCCAAAGGCCAGATGATTTGCGGGTCCGGCCTTCTCAGCACGTAAGTGCCCCAGCGCTCCAGTTTCTCGCCTCCGCCGGTGTCGAGGAGTTCGTAATCGGCCCAATCTTTTGCAAAAAACATGCTGTAATCCATCCTTCAACTTGTATACTTGTCAAACATCCATTGTACACCATTTATTGACTTAAATCGATCTTTTCAATCAGCGCAGGAAGTTCTTTTTGGGCAAACTGCTGCATTTTTTCATTGGCCAATTGTTTGCGAAGATCGGCCTTCACGTCGTCGAACGTTTTGACGTTCCGCGCTTCCACTTTCATGACGTGGTATCCGAATTCGCTCTCGACCGGATCGCTGAGCTTGCCGACTTCCAGCTCGACGGCCGCTTTTTTAAAGTTCGCCACCCAGCCGCTTACTTGCGCGTTCTCGTACAATCCCCCTTTGTTTTTGGAACCGGGGTCGTCGGAGTATTCCTTAGCCAGCGCTGTGAAGTCGCCGCCGTTCTTCAGTTTCTGCTGTACTTCCTTGGCGCGGGCGAGCGCTTCTTCCTTCGTGCGCAGCGCTTTCCGGTCAGGACTGCTTGTATCGATCGTCGCGATCAGAATATGGCGGACGGAGGCCGTCGTATACGTATCCTTGTCGGCGGCTAAATTTGCGTCAAACTTGGCTTTTGCCTCCGCATCTGAGATACTGGAAGCAGCGGCGTTTTGCGCATTGAAATGAGTCGTCAAAAAGCCGCTTACATCCGCTTCGGTCAGCTTGGCAGCGGTCAGCGCATCAACAAATTGCTGTTCGGATTCCTTGGTTTTCCAAAGGGCAATTTGCTTATCCGCTTCTGTCTTGGCGTCGGCGGCTTCCGCTTCGGAAGCTTTGCTTGCCCAAATTTTCAACTGAATCAATTGCTTGACCATATACTCCCGGTAGCTGCGGTCGTTTGCATCCCCGGCGCCTTGCGGCTGCAGGAAGGCCAGCACGGCGATGAACTTGTCCAGTTCGCCTTCCGTCACTTGTCCGCCTTTGTACGTCGCTGCCACATGGCTCGGGTTTTTGCCGACCCAGATCGTTTCGTTCGCTTCATCCCATTCCACGGGTTTTCCCAACGCTTCGCTGACAAAACGCAGCGGAACGTAAGTGGAGCCCTCATAAATAAATCCTTTTCCTTCTGCGGGTGCTTTTTCCACGCCATCGAACATATACTTGAGATTTCGGAAGGCAACTTCAATTTGGCTGCCTGCTGCAAATGCAGCGGTCCCGCTCAACAGGGAACCGATCGTCAACCCGACGATCAGCCCTTTCATTTTGTCATTCATTGTCTATTTTCCACCTTTCAGCTCGATATATTTATACATTTCACCGGGAGGAGCGCATTTTCCTTTTTTCTTATTTGCGATTAAAGGAATTCCTTGATTTTTGTAGTATTTGTACTCTATGGAAGCAGGCTGAATCAGGGAGGGATATGGTGAAGATGAAAGAGATACCCAGTTCAGAAGATTTATTTTTGCTTCACGAAGGATCCCTTTACCACAGCTACAAGCTTTTGGGGGCGCATGTAAGCCGCACGCCCGGACAGGAAGGAGTCAGGTTCGCGGTTTGGGCGCCGCACGCCCGCAGGATCTGCATTCTCGGCGATTTCAACGGCTGGAGTTCTGGCAGCCATGTCATGGAGCGGCTCAGCACGCTCGGCGTCTGGATGCTGTTCGTGCCCGAAGCGCGGGAAGGCGATCATTACAAATACGAGATTCACTCCGCGAACGGCCGGATTGTGCTCAAAGCCGATCCCTATGCCTTTTACTCGGAGATTCGTCCGGGAACCGCTTCAAGGGTCTGCGATCTGCAAGGCTACGAATGGCAGGATGAGGCTTGGCAAAAGCGCAAGCAGGACGGATCGGCCTACAACAAGCCGCTGTCCATTTACGAAGTCCACCTGGGAACATGGCGCAAAAAGGACCGGCACAGCGAGGATTTGTACACGTACAGGCAATTGGCCGAGGAGCTCGTCGATTACGCCGCCGAGATGGGGTATACCCATATCGAGCTGATGCCGCTGGCGGAGCACCCCTTCGACCGCTCGTGGGGATATCAGGCGACCGGATATTACTCGGTGACCAGCAGGCACGGAACTCCGAAAGATTTCATGTATTTTGTGGACCGCTGCCATCAGCGGGGCATCGGCGTCATTATGGACTGGGTGCCGGGACACTTTTGCAAGGACGATCACGGTTTGCGCCAGTTTGACGGCGCGCCGCTGTACGAATATCAGGATTCGCGAAAAGCCGAGAAGCTGGAGTGGGGAACGCTGACGTTCGACTTCGGCAGACCGGAAGTCATCAGCTTTTTGATCTCCAACGCGGTATTTTGGATGGACATGTATCATATGGATGGGATACGGGTCGATGCGGTGGCGAGCATGCTGCACCTCAATTTCGGCAGGTGGTCCGAAGAGCCGATCTACAATCAGTACGGCGGTACGGACAATCCGGAAGCGGTCGCGTTTCTCCGCAAGCTGAATCAGGTGGTGTTCTCCTATTACCCTCATGCGCTCATGATGGCGGAGGATTCCACGGATTGGCCGCTCGTCACCGCCCCGGTTCACGACGGAGGTCTGGGCTTTAACTACAAATGGAATATGGGCTGGATGAACGACATGCTTCGCTATATGAAGCTGGATCCGATTCACCGGCGCTATCATCATAATTTGATCACTTTTTCTTTCATGTACACGTTCTCCGAAAATTACATTTTGCCGCTGTCCCATGACGAAGTCGTTCATGGCAAGCGTTCATTATTGCATAAAATGCCGGGAGATTACTGGCAAAAGTTCGCCAATCTGCGCGCCTTTTACGGTTACATGCTCGGACATCCCGGTAAAAAGCTGCTTTTCATGGGCGGGGAATTCGGGCAATTCGATGAATGGAAAGATTTAGAAGAACTGGATTGGTTCCTGCTGGAGCATTACGACATGCACCGCAGCATGCAGCATTACGTCAAGGAGCTGAACCGGTTTTACCTGGATGAGCCCGCCTTGTGGGAGCTGGATCACAGTCCGGACGGATTTCAGTGGATCAACCCCCACGATCAAAGCCAGAGCGTAGTCGCCTTTATTCGCAAAGGCGCAAGTCCCGCGGATGACCTCATCTTTGTGTGCAATTTTACCCCGGTCGTCCATCCGGATTACCGGATCGGCGTTCCGCGGCAAGGCGCGTACAAGGAAGTGTTCAACAGCGATTCGGTCAGCTACGGCGGTTCGGGTCAAAGCAATTCGGAGCTGCTGGCCAGCAAGCCTGAGCCGTGGCATGGTTTTCCGAACAGCTTGGCGCTCCGTTTACCGCCGCTAGCCGCTATCTATATCAAGTGTGTAGACGCAGTCCAAATCGACAATGCAGAAGGAATAGGGGGAATTCAACAATGCGAAGCAAAGAATGCGTTGCCATGCTCCTCGCCGGCGGGGAAGGCCGGAGATTAGGCGTACTGACGAACAATCTGGCAAAGCCTGCCGTACATTTCGGCGGAAAGTACCGGATCATTGATTTCACCCTAAGCAATTGTACGAATTCGGGGATCGACACGGTAGGCGTGCTGACCCAGTATCAGCCCCTGGTGCTGAACTCGTACATCGGGATCGGAAGCTCCTGGGATTTGGACCGCAAATACGGCGGCGTCACCGTGTTGCCCCCGTTCATGGAACAGAAGGGCGGCGACTGGTATAAAGGCACGGCCAATGCGATATACCGCAATATCGGATTTATCGAGCAGTACGATCCGGAATATGTGCTGGTCATCTCCGGTGACCACATTTATAAAATGGACTACGATTTGATGCTCAAGTACCATAAGCAAAAGAAAGCCGATGCCACAATCGCGGTCATTGAGGTGAAGTGGGAGGAAACGAGCCGCTTCGGCATCATGAGCGTGGATGAGCAGCAGGCGATTACGGAGTTTGCGGAAAAGCCGAAGGAAGCCAAAAGCAATCTGGCTTCGATGGGCATTTATATATTCAACTGGAAAGTGCTTAAAGATTATTTGACGCGGGATGAAGCGAACCCGGACTCCAGCAAAGATTTCGGCAAAGATATCATTCCGATGATGCTGAAGGAACAGGCGCGCATGTTCGCTTACCCTTTCGAAGGCTACTGGAAGGACGTAGGGACGATCGACAGCCTGTGGGAAGCGAATATGGATCTGCTCGACGACAATAACGGTTTAAACCTTAACGATAAAGATTGGCGGGTATATTCCTTGAGTCCTTACCAGCCGGCGCAGTATGTCGCTCCGACGGCCACCGTGCGCAGGTCGCTGGTGAACGAAGGATGCGCGATTTTCGGCGATGTTGATCATTCGGTGCTGTTTTACGGGGTACAGGTCGGCGAAGGCAGCAGCATCCGCGATTCGGTCATTATGCCGAATGCGAAGATCGGCAGCAATGTGACGATCAACAAAGCCATCATTGGTGAGAATACGGTAGTGGAGGACGGCGCGAAGGTCGACGGCAACGGCGAAATCGTTCTGATCGGCGGTAATGAACGGGTTCCAGCGAATACAAATCAGAAAGGATGATTTCGATATGAAGCATGTGATGGGCGTCATCAATTTAGTGAATGAACCTGACGATTTGGAGGAACTGACGTATTACCGCTGTGCCGCTTCCGTACCTTTTGCCGGGAGATACCGCCTGATTGATTTTACACTTTCGAGCATGGTGAATTCGGGCATTGATAATGTCGCCGTATTCACGCAGCATAAATATAGATCTTTGATGGATCATCTGGGGTCGGGCAAGGAGTGGGATCTCGACCGCAAGCGCGGGGGGCTGTTCGTGCTGCCTTCCGTTTTGGATGAGCCGACAGGAATTTCCCGCGGCGATTTGTATCAATTTTACAGCCACCGCGACTATTTTTACCGGGGAAAAGAAGAGCTCGTCATCATTTCGCGGAGCCATATGGTGTGCAACATCAATTATGTGGATGCGGTGCGTTTTCATCAGGAATCGCAAGCGGACATTACCGTTATTTACAAGCAGACGGATGAGGATGTGCAAGGAAAATTCCGCCGGCTTGCCGTCAAGGAGAACGGGCAGATCACGCTGATCGAGGATCATACCGGGCGGCTGCGCACGAACAACATCTCGATGGAAATGTACATCATGAGCAAAGCGCTGCTGCTGGATATGGTCGAGTCCTGCTTGGCGCAAGGATACGATCATCTCGTGCGTGACGGCATCATGAAAAACATCGACAAGCTGAGCGTTTACGGTTATAAATTCGAAGGGCACGTCGGCGTCGTGAATTCGATCCAGGGCTATTACAAGCACAGCATGCAGCTGCTCAATCCGGCCGTATGGCGGGAGCTGTTTTTCCAGAAAAATCTGATCTATACGAAAGTTAAGGATGAGCCGCCGGCCAAATATTTGGAAAGCGCAGCGGTCAAAAATGCGCTGATCGCCAACGGCTGCGTTGTCGAGGGCAAGGTGGAGAACAGCATATTGTTCCGCGGCGTAAAAATCCGCAAAGGCGCTTATGTGAAAAACAGCATCATTTTGCAAAACTGCGAGATCGAGGAAAATGTAATCATCGAGAACTCCATTCTCGATAAGGACGTCTTTATCAGCAGAGGCCGGGTGCTTACCGGAGACAACAAAGCTCCGTTTATCGCAGCCAAAACGAAGGTGATTTAAGCTTTTACAAATCCTCAGAGGAGTGGGACGATGAAAATATTGTTTGCCGCATCCGAAGCGGTGCCTTTTGCCAAAACAGGCGGCCTTGCTGACGTCATCGGCTCGCTGCCGAAGGAGCTTGCGCGCCAAGGGCTTGACGTGCGGGTCATTTTGCCGAAATACGGAAGCATCCCGCCGAAATATAAAGAGCAGATGGAATCCGAAGCGGTGTTCGACATCTATGTAGGCTGGAGAAAGCAGTTCATCGGCATCGATGTGCTTCAGGCAGACGGCGTTACCTTCTACTTTGTGGATAACGAATATTATTTTCTTCGTTCGGGGCTGTACGGGTACGGCGACGAGGCGGAACGGTTCGCCTTCTTCTGCCGAAGTGTCATCGAAGCGCTGCCGGTTCTCGATTTTCAACCTGATCTGATCCACTGCCACGATTGGCAGACGGGTATGATTCCGGTGCTGCTGAAGGCTCATTACAGCCATCTGCCTTTTTTTGCCCCGATCAAAACGATCACGACGATTCATAACTTGAAATATCAGGGCGTTTTCAGCCAATCGCTCATGAAAGATTTGTTCGGCCTAAGCGACGACCATTTCACCGGTACGGCACTCGAGCTGCATGGCGGAGCAAGCTTTTTGAAAGGCGGACTCCTTTACGCAGACCAGATTACGACGGTAAGCCAAACCTACGCCGAGGAGATTCAAACTCCGTATTACGGCGAATATTTGGACAGTTTGCTGCGGCACCGGAAGCATCAGCTGACCGGCATCGTCAACGGCATCGACTATGAAACGTTCGATCCGATGAATGACCCGCATCTGGCTGTCAATTACCGCGATTCTTTGCCCAAGAAGCAGCAAAACAAGCTGGCTTTGCAGGAGCGGCTCGGGTTTCCGGTCAACGGGGATACGCCGATGATTGCGCTGGTCACCAGGCTCGTACAGCAAAAAGGGCTGGATCTGATCCAGCACGTGCTTCAGGAAATATTGTCGCTCGACATTCAACTCGTCGTACTGGGAACGGGCGATTACGGCTACGAGCAAATGTTCCGCCACGCCGCGGAAGCGAACCCGGACAAAGTTGCGGCGCTCATTTATTTTGACGAGACGATGGCTCGTGGGCTGTACGCGGCATCCGATCTGTTCCTTATGCCGTCGCAGTTCGAGCCGTGCGGTATCGGCCAACTGATCGCGCTGCGCTACCGCTCGGTGCCGATTGTCCGGGAAACCGGCGGCCTGAAGGACACGGTGCTGCCCTACAATGAATTCACCGGCGAAGGAACGGGCTTCACATTCACCAATTATAACGCTCATGACATGCTTCATACGATCAGGCGGGCTGTGTTCTTCTACCAGAACGATCGCGAAGCGTGGCTGCGCATCCAGCAAAACATGAAAAAATGCGACTTCAGCTGGAAAAAGTCCGCACAGCAGTACATCGCGCTGTACAAAGAAACGATCCGCAGCCGTTAAACGCCCAAAACCGGAAGCCCTTAAGGGGGTTCCGGTTTTTTTTGCCGACCGGCTGCCGTCATACCGCGCAACACCGCGAGCTGGGAGCTGCGTGCGGTGCGAAATGCAGTCACGGCCGCCTCCATCCGGAACCGAATTCGGCGATTCCATTGCCCCAAATGCAACCGGCACCGCTAAAGATCTGCTGTAAATGCACGCTCTACTCCGGCTGAACGCTGCTTCCCCAAATCGAACACAACATTTAACGGCATATAGTGTCTGGAGGAGAGAGCGCCTCCGCTTGCAGAGCGGAGGTTTGCGGCATGGAGGTTGTAGTATAGTGACTCGCAGAGCGGAGGTTTGCGGTAGGGAGGTTGTAGTACAGAGACTTGCAGAGCGGAGGTTTGCGGTAGGGAGGTTGTAGTACAGAGACTTGCAGAGCGGAGGTTTGCGGTGCGAAGGCTTGTAGCATTGAGGCTTGCGGCGCGGGGGTTTGCGGCGCGAAGGCTTGTAGCATTGAGGCTTGCGACACGGAGGTTTGGAGCACCGAGATTTGTAAACACTGAGGCTTGTAGCGCGTAGAAAACCTGCGAGAGTGCAGCTTTTTGCTCGTGGGTACGCTAACACCGAAACAATCCTGTGCATTTCAGGCTGCCCAGAACCCCTCACGCCATAACCAGTTGCACAATCTGCCTGGTGGCGCGAAGAAAACCTGCAAAAGTACAGTTTTTGCTCGAAGGATACGCTAGCCACGAGATATTCCTGCAATTGTGCAGGCTTTTCGCCGCGAATATGGGCTCAGATTCATTTCCATCGAAAATTCCTGCACAATCGCAGGCTTTTCGCCAAAATGAACCACTTTTGCGGAAAAAACCTGCACTTTTGCAGGCTTTCTCCTTGCCAAGCCGCGATGTCCCCCCACTTCAGTGCCGGAACCCGTCCAGGAGAGGTGTGGGGCGGGGAAAAGCGGCTGTGCCCCTCTCAGGCTGCTCGAACAGGGTGTTGCGCAGAGTGTCACGACTTTCCCTCGGCAGATTGATTTATTAAGGTTACTTTTTTGCGCCCAAGGGTCTTTATAAATCTTCGGGTCATGACGATAAATACAATGCCGGATGAAAATAAAGACGGGAGGCGGTAGTGTACGATGCGCCGGACAGAAGTATGTTCGACAGACGCTGACCTGTACCTATGCATGTTGTTTCAGACTACAGTCGAAGTATGGTTTGACGGGGAGCTGGAGGATGCCGGAGCTTTGATCGAAGGCTACTCCGATGAAGTCATCAAAGTAGGCGGCGTCTATTATTTGCGGAAGCTGTGCCTGATAAAAAAATAGCCTTCATCCCCGGAGAGCGCTGTATTCGTTCGGAGTTCAATTCCAAAGGGCAGGGGGAGCAGGCAGGATGAGTCTCAAGGTAGTCATCCTTGGCGGCGGAGTAGCCGGAATGAGCGCGGCTCATGAATTGATGGAGCGCGGCTTTCAGGTTGCCGTATACGAAATGAAATCGATACCCGGCGGCAAGGCGCGGAGCATGCCGATGCCGAATTCGGGTACGGAAGGCAGGCGGGATTTGCCCGGCGAGCACGGGTTCCGCTTTTTTCCGAAGTTTTACAAACATATTACCGATACGATGAAGCGGATTCCTTACGGGGACAATCCGCAGGGCGTTTTCGACAATTTGGTGGAGGGCTCGCAGTTGGGACTGGCTTTCTTTGACCGGGCTATGCTGCCGTTCATGGCGGAATTTCCGCGGACGTTCCAGGATTGGAAGACGCTGATCAAATCTTTGTTTGACAACGGCCTCGGTCTTAGCGATTACGACGTGGAGCAGTATGTGTCCAGGCTGTGGCAGGTGATGACCAGCTGCGACGAGCGCAGGAAGTTGGAATACCAGCAGATCGCTTGGTGGGATTTCATTGAGGCCGATAAGCAGTCAGAGGCGTTCCGCAAGGTGTTCACGGGGCTGACGCGGATTTTGGTCGCGGCCAAGGCGCACGAGGCCAATACAGGCACAATCGGCACGGTCGGGGCCACGCTGATGATGGATATGGTGACGCCGGGCTCCAGCGCGGACCGGCTGCTGTGCGGCCCGACCAATGAGGTGTGGATTCAGCCGTGGCTCGATTATTTGACCTCGAACGGAGTGGAGTACCACCTGGACGCCAAGGTCGATTACATTCACTGTGCGGGCGGAATCATTACGGGCGCAGCGGTTACGCAGGGCGGCGCCACGACGATGGTGACGGGCGACTATTTTATTTCCGCGCTGCCCGTAGAAGTGATGGCGGAGCTGATTACAAGCGAGATGCTGCAGGCCGATGCGACGCTGTCAGGCATCAAGAAGCTTGCGGAGTCTGTGGATTGGATGAACGGGATTCAATTTTATTTGAATCGGGACGTACCGGTCATTCGCGGCCATGTCATTCATATGGACAGCCCTTGGGCGCTTACGTCGGTTTCGCAGGCCCAATTTTGGCCGGACGTGGATTTGGCCGAATATGGTAACGGCCTGGTCAAAGACGTGCTGTCGGTGGACATTTCGGACTGGCATACGCCGGGAATTTTGTACGGGAAGCCGGCGATGCGCTGCACTAAGGAGGAAATCAAGAACGAGGTCTGGGAGCAGACGAAAAAAAGCTTGAATGCCGGCGGATCCGTTGTGCTGTCCGACGATCAGCTCGTGGACTGGTTTTTGGACTCGGACATTCAGTTTCCGAATCCGCATGAAACGATCAATCTGGAGCCGCTGCTCGTGAACAAGGTCAACACCTGGTATTTGCGGCCCAACGCGTATACGGCGATTCCGAACTTGTATCTGGCGGCGGATTACGTGCGGACCAACACCGATTTGGCGACGATGGAGAGCGCGAATGAGGCCGCAAGACGGGCTGTCAATGCGATTCTCGAAGCCAGCTGCTCCGATGCCGATCCATGCGAAATATGGGAGATGTACGATCCCTTAGTGCTGTCGGCATGGCGCAAAAACGATCGCGACCGGTACCGGCAAGGCTTGCCGTGGGACGGGAAAATCGTTGGCTGACGAAGCGGGGAAATAGGGCCGTCCGGCTATTTCCCGGGCAAGCGCACGAACCGCTAGGTTCCGACATAAAGGAGTGCTATCCGCTGCGATAGAGCTCCTTTTTTTGTCATGAGCCGCGTTTATTTTCAGTCAAGAAACAATTAGGTATAATAGAATTTAACTTGCTTAAACGATTCCTCGGCGATTCGTGAAAAAGCTTCAGCGCTTTATCCGGTCACGGGAGATATGGAGTGTTCCTATGAATGTGCTTTCCCATCTGCCTACAGGTTTTATTGTGATCAACATCCTGCTCGCTTTGACTATTGTATTCCTGGAGCGGCGCAATGTGGCGGCAACCTGGTCATGGTTAATGGTGCTGCTCTTCATCCCCATTCTCGGATTTGTCTTGTACTTTATTTTCGGGCAAAATTTGAGCCGCAGAAAATTGTACAAATGGAACCAGTCGATGCTGGAGAGGGTGCAGACAGTGATCACTGAGCAGTCGCAGCAATTGAAGGACGGCTTGCTGCTTCGCGATCTTCCCGAGGTGCAGCCGTACAGCGAGTTGGTTTACTTGAACGTAGCGACGAACGATTCTTTTATTACGCACGACAATCAAGTTCGCATTTTTACGGACGGCGTGTCCAAATTCGACGATTTGCTGGACCGGATCGCACAAGCGCAAGATCATATTCATCTGCAGTACTATATTATAAAGCCCGATCAGCTGGGCAAAAAAGTGGTCGCGGCGCTGGCAAGAAAAGCCGGCGAAGGAGTTCGGGTCAGATTGCTGTATGACGATATCGGTTCGCGCTCGCTGCAGGACGCTTTTTTTCGGGAGCTGAGGGAAGCGGGCGGAGAGGTGGCGGCTTTTTTCCCGTCCCGCATTCCTTATCTCAATTACCGCGTCAATTACCGCAATCACCGCAAGCTGGTTGTAATAGACGGTATCGTCGGTTATACGGGCGGCTTTAACATCGGCGACGAATATTTGGGTCTGGACCGGCGGTTCGGCTTTTGGCGGGATACGCATTTGCGGTTGTCGGGAAGCGTCGTTCTGGCGCTGCAGGCCAGGTTCGTTCTGGACTGGAATCTGGCGTCGGCGTCCAAGATCGATATGGAACCGGCGTACTTCCCCGAGAGGACGGAACAGGAGGCGTCCGGCCGGGTGCCGATGCAAATTATCGCCAGCGGACCGAATGAGAAGTGGCCGCATTTTGTCCATACGTTTTTGAAAATGATTCATTCGGCCAAACGCCGCATTCTCGTGCAAACTCCGTATTTCATTCCCGAGGAAAGCTTGCTGAACGCTTTGCGGATCGCCGCGCTGTCGGGAATCGACGTAAGAATTATGATCCCGCAAAAAGCGGACCACTTGTTCGTGCATTGGGCTTCGCTGTATTTTGCCGGGGAGCTGCTGCAGGCGGGGGTCAAATGCTACTTGTACGATAACGGCTTCCTGCACGCCAAAACGATCGTCGTCGACGGCCGGGTCGCCTCCGTCGGGACGGCGAACCTGGACATTCGCAGTCTGCGGCTGAACTTCGAAACGAGCGCATTGATATACGATGCGGAGACGGCGACATCGCTCGAACATATTTTTTGGAAAGACATGGAAGGCTGCCTGGAATTGACGCTCGAAGAATACGAAAAGCGCTCGCTGCGCATCCGTTTTCTTGAATCGATTTCCAAGCTGATCTCGCCGATATTGTAAGCGAGGGGGCCCGCAGGTATGAATAGCGTACGAACCGAACAGTGCGCAGCGGAAATTATGCGTTGGGCGCTGTTTATTTTTTTAATTCCTATATTGTCAATCTTTGCATTTCGCATTATAGTAAATATTAGAACTTAATTACCGATAATTGGGAGAGTTATAGATGGTCTTCCTTTTTTTTATGCTGCTAAGCGTTATTGAAACTTCAGCGATGTATTATTTGATGTTCAAGCTTTTTAAATTTGACATTTATGTTTCGTCGATCGTTTTCGCCAGTATCATTGCCAGCTTTATCAGTTTCTCCCTCCGCGAGATGTACGGATATTTCACTCTGGATATACTTCTGCAGCTGGTGTTGACGTTCTTGTTCCTTTGGCTGATGTTCAGGGTTCATGTGTTTTATGCCGCGGTGATGGCCGCAACCGGTTTTATCGCTTATTTGCTCATTCAGACAGGCTTGTACTTTTTCATGAATGTGCTCGGCTTTATACATAACGAACCCGGCCCTAATCAGGCGACGACATATTTGTTGCAGCTTATATCTGCAATCATCGCCTGTCTCATCGGCAAGTTGATCCACTTAAGAAACAAAGGCTTCTCTTTCGTACCTCACAGCAATCACGGCTCGATTGCGCTTCGCGGCAAAAACAGGCATATTCTTCTGCTGTACGTGCCGGCGGTCATCCCTATCACACTGATTTACTATTTTGTACAGGCGCATATGAACAAATTGTTTTTCATCATTCCGGTCTCGCTCGGATTTGCTTTGCTGGCCTTATTGTCCTGGGCGAACAGAAGGGAGCTAAGCGATGATTGATAGTCTTGCCGCCCGCGCCGCAACTGCGATCAAGCGTGCAAATCCGGAGCAGACGAGCTCTGTCGAAGTGCTCCGATATGCGCTTATCATTTACATCAATACCACGTTGATCGTCGTGGAATCGCTTTTGATCGGTTGGCTGAGCGGCAAGCTGAAGGAGACGCTGCTGTGCCTCGTCGCCGTCAATGTGCTGCGGTATTTCTCGGGCGGCAGGCATGTGCGGACGACGTGGGGGTGCAATCTTGTCAGTGTCGCGATTTTTACGATCGTGCCCCATGTGCCGCTGTACCATTCTTCGCTGACGATGATAGCCAACCTCGCGAGCGTGCTTTTGGTCCTGCTTTTTGCGCCTAACATCGATTCGGAAACGAGCGTCGAAAAAGCGGCGCATCCCCGGCTTAAACTGATTTCGTTCTGCATAGTTGCCGTCAATTTTGCCGCGGGAAGTTGGCTGCTGGCACTGTCGTTTTTAATTCAGTCATTAACTTTACTGCCTGCGAAAGGAGGTGGTCATGATGAAAGCGGCGATAGCTAAAAAAATATCCGATATGCTGACTCGTTCTGCCAAAGGGATTCAAAAAAGAAACAAACCGTGCTTTGCTTCACCGAAAGTACCGCAAGAACTGAGACAGGCGAAGAATTAAATTCACTATTGGAGTTGGAAAGAAGAATGCGAGTTCTGCGTGAGGATGGATCTGTGTATGAGCTGGAAGAATCGGATATTTTGTATTTTACTATACATAGGAATGCAATTACTGTACATACGGAAACTGCATATTATCTATATCCCACGTCATTCGAGCAGATTCTTTCCGCATTCCAGCAGGCAGGCTTTGAACGTGTGGACCGGTCCTACATTGTTCATTTGAATCAGCTGAAAGGCTACAACGAAGACCGCCAATCCGTATATTTCGAAAACAATGACTTTGTGCCGGTTTCCGCCAAAAACTTGCAGCGCTTGCTCCGGCAAATGAAAGACCGAACGGATCGGAGCGAATAATACGATGGTGCAAACAAAATCCCCTCCGGGCAGATGCGAACGGAGGGGATTTTTGCTTGCTGCTGGTGAAGCCGGGTGGCCGCGATTACTCCGGCATGTTCCCCGCCTTAGGATCGGGGACGAAATCCGTTTTGTAATCCAGGTAGTTGACGCTCGTGACCATGCCCGCGGCGGCATGATGCAGATCGTGGCAGTGGAACATCCAGTTGCCGGGATTGTCCGCTTCGAAAGCGACGACGTATTCTTCGCCCGGTTTCACGTTTAGCGTGTCTTTGATGATCGGCGATCCTTCCAGCGGCTTGCCGTCCTTGCTTAATATTTGAAAGAAATGTCCGTGCAAATGCATCGGGTGATCGTCGGATTTGGATGTATTGGTGAGGCGAACTTTGACCAAATCCCCTGTTTTTACTTGAATCGCGTCGGTATTCGGGTACGCCTTGTTATTGATCGTGTATACGGGGTTGCCCTGATGCTCGTTCGTCCCCAGGTCCATCGTGTAATCCAGGTTGTATTTCTGGTCCAGTGTGAATTTGGCCTTGGCCGCTTTGCCGTATTTCGTAATGTCCAGAACCGGCAAATCCTTGTCGTCGTCAGCCCGGTCTTTCGAGTCCGAGGAACCCTCGTACTGAATGAGGGCTTTCATGTTTTTGACAGGAGCCTCTTTGCCGTGCTCTTCCAAGTACCATACGCCCGGGTTGACCGCTTCAAATTCAAGGTCGTATCGTTCTCCCGGAGCGACGGCAATGAGCTGATCCTTGATGAGCGGCGGATTTTGAATCGGCTGCCCGTCTGTCGCGGTCACTTTAAATTCCTGGCCGTGCAAATGCATGTTATGCGATTTATAGCCTGCGTTGATCAAACGGATGCGGACTTTGTCGCCCTTTTTGACAGTAAGCTTGTCGATGGAGGACCCGGATTTGCCGTTGATGGTGTACAGGTCATACATGCTCATATCGTGCCCTGCGGCCGCAGAGCTTTGGGAATTTGCAGTTGACGCATGGTTGGAGGCGTCCATATTCATTTTGGAATGATCCATACCGGACATATCCATTCCAGACATATCCATACCGGATGTCCCCGAGCTCATCCACTCATCCAGAACAAGCGTGTAGTCGCGGTCGGGTTTTTCCTCGTTTTTCGGCTCTACGATCAAAGAACCGTACAGACCTTTATCCACCTGATTGACGCTGTCCTGATGGGAGTGGTACCAGTAAGTGCCGGGCACTTCGGCTTTAAATTCATACGTAAACGTTTGCCCGGGCTGTACGGCGTTTTGTGTGACGCCGGGAATTCCGTCCATATTGTTCGGAACCGGCACGCCGTGCCAATGGATCGTAACGGGGGCGGACAGCTCGTTTTTCAGATTGACCTTCAGGACATCGCCTTGTTTGACCCGGATTTGCGGTCCCGGAACTGAATTGTTGTAGGTCCATACTGGGATGATTTTGCCGGGAAGCACTTCCAGATTGCTGGCTTTTGCCGTCAGTGTAATTTCTTTTGCCGTCAAGGTTTCGCTGTTGTTCGTTTTGCTCTCTGCCGATGGTCCGGTCTGCCGTGGCTCTTCCGTATTCATGGCATGATTCATTTTGGGATGATCCATGCCCTCCATGTTTTTGTCGGCGTTCGTACACCCTGCAAGCAGGGCGGAAATCGCTCCGCCAATCCACAAATATTTTAAACTCGTCACAGCTTTAATCATGTTTACCTCCAGATCTTGTTTTGTCATGCGGATCTTATAACCTCATCATAACCCGTTCATATGTAGAAGTTGTGTAGAAGCGGTTGCATTTTGCATAGGATAGGGGATATTGGTATAATCAATCGCAGAGAGGGGGACGTTTGCATGGAACCAAACCATACGGAGCTTACGGAATCTTGCCATTCCCCGGGTGAACGGAAGAGCCATCATTCGGACAAAATCAAAACGAATTTAATCAGCAGACTGAACCGCATCGAAGGACAAGTCCGCGGGGTTAAAGGGCTGATCGAGAAGGACACTTATTGCGACGATGTGTTGAATCAGATCGCCTCGATCCAATCCGCCTTGAACGGCGTCGGCAAGCTGCTGCTCGAGCATCATATGAAAAGCTGCGTCGTCGAACGGCTGCAGGAAGGCGATCATGACGTAATAGCCGAACTTTTAACGACGGTGAATAAGTTGATCAAATAAAATATATAGGGGGGTACCGTATGTTGGCCGCGGCAGCATGGCTCATTGCGAATGAGGCGCGAAGACGATGAAGACCGTACTCATGGTCGATGACGAAGCGAAAATCAGAGAAGTCGTGGCGTCCTATTTGGAAAATGAAGGATTCAAAACGCAGGAAGCCGGGACAGGCGCCGAAGCTTTGCAATATGTAGCCAAAGGCTCGATCGATTTGGTCATTCTGGACCTGATGCTGCCGGACATGATGGGAGAGCAAGTGTGCCGGCAAATCCGGCAGCGTTCGTCCGTGCCTATTTTGATGCTTACGGCAAAAGTGGCGGCCGACGACCGCATCGAAGGATTGACGCTGGGGGCCGACGACTACTTGACAAAGCCGTTCAATCCGCGCGAGCTTGTAGCCCGGGTCAGAGCCATTCTCCGAAGATCCACGGAAACCGAGCTGTTGGCCGACAGCATCCATTTTGCGGAAGGGCTTGTGATCGATACCCGCCGCCATGAGGTGTTCAAAAAGGAGCGGCCGCTGAATTTGACGCCCAACGAATACAGGCTCCTGATTTCATTGGCGCGCCACCCGGACCGTACGTTTACCCGCGAGCAGCTGATTGAAAAGGTGCTTGGCTTCGATTTCGACGGGGATGCGAGAACGATCGACCAGCATATCAAAAATCTTCGCTACAAGCTCGAAGACGATCCCAAAAACCCGCAGTTTCTCGTCACCGTCTACGGTGTCGGTTACCGCTTCGCGGGAGGTGCCGCGCTTTGAAAGGACTTTACTTACGTCTGACGATCGCTTTTGTTAGCATCGCTTCAGGCGTTTTGCTTATTTCCACGCTTACGTTTATTTGGCAAACGCACTATCATTTCTCTTTATACCAGCAGCAGGCGATGGAGCAAAATATGGATACGGCCGCTTTCGACTCCCATTTTGAAGAAGCGCTTATCCAATCCGTCGTATGGACGTCTGCGATCGTTATCGTGCTTGTCGCCGCCGTCAGCCTGCTAGTTGCCAAACGGATCACGGCCCCGCTTATTAACATGAAAAAGACGGCCGAGCAGATGGCCCGAGGAAAACTGCATGTCAGAGCGGAGCTCAGAGGAAAAGACGAGCTTGCCGATCTCGGCCAATCGTTGAATCGTCTGGCGGAGCAGTTGCAAAGACAGGAGCAGCTGCGAAAAGCGATGACCGCCGACATCGCCCACGAGCTGCGTACTCCGCTGACGACGCTCAAAAGCCATATGGCCGCGATGATGGATGGGATATGGGAGCCGTCTCCAAAGCGTCTGGAATCGTGCTATGAAGAGGTGGAGCGGTTGGCTGATCTGGTCGGGGATTTGGAGCAGCTGACGGAAATGGAGTCGCCGCATTTTCAGGTACGGATGAACCGGGAAAACTTGACGGAAATCGTGCTGCAGAGCGTGGAATCGGTAAAGGCGGCCTATTTGCAAAAAGGCGTGCAGCTTAAAGTGAAGGGAGCGAACCCGTACCTTGTTCAGGCGGACCGCAAACGGGTTATGCAGATTTTGCTGAACTTGCTGTCCAACGCCCTGAAATTTACGAAGTCCGGCGGGGAAGTCGTCATTGTCGTGAGCAGGGAACCGATGCATGCGGTATTCACCGTTGCCGATTCCGGCATTGGCATACGTCCTCAAGAGCTGCCATTCGTGTTCGAGCGATTTTACCGGGTGGATAAATCCAGGGACCGCAAATCCGGCGGCAGCGGCATCGGACTGACAATCGTGCAAAAATTAACGGAAGCTCACGGAGGCTCCGTACATATCCGGAGCGAAGAAGGAAAAGGGACCGCCGTAACGATAAAATTCCCTGCTGTGTAAGCCGACTCCATATATCGCCTGTTGTCACGTACAGCCTATGCTACATAAAATGGTTGGAACAAGTTTGCGGCTGCCCCTGCGAAGAGTGCGTTTACGCAGATCGGAGCGTGCGTGAAGGAGGCGATGTATGGATTACGCTTATTTCAAAGAAAGAAGAAGTTTCGTTCCCGGGACGGGCTCGGATGATCCGGCTTACGGCACGAATCGTGTCCTCAACGATTGGGCGATGCACGCGTATATATACGGATACCCTTTGCTGCTTATGGATATTACCCGCAGAAGCGGGTTGTTAAGTTTGGCGCAGATGAACCGGTTTTATCATCAAAAAGTGCCGGCGACACCAAAATTTACACTCGTCGTCAGACCTAACGTGGATACGCTGTATTCCTCCGCCTGGCTGGATTTGTCGCGGGGCCCGCTGCTGCTGCATGTGCCGAATACGGATGACCGCTACTACGTGCTGCCTTTGCTGGACGCCTGGTCGAACGTGTTCGCTTCCGTCGGAGCCCGCACGACAGGAACGGGTGAACGAGTGTTTGTAATCGTAGGGCCCGGCTGGCACGGCGCGCTTCCCGTCGGCATTCCTGTAATTGCCGCCCCGACCAACGCGGTATGGATTACAGGGCGCACGCAGACGAACGGCCCGGCGGATTATGCGGCGGTGCACGCCATCCAGGAGCAGTACGAATTAACAAGGCTGAACGGCTCCGTCCCTGCCGGAATGCCCGAATGGGACGCCTTGCTTCATAAACACATTATTTTGGGCCGGCGTTCTCCCAGGGATGCGATCGCATCGATGGATGCGGCTGCGTTTTTCAATTTGATGATGTCGGTGATGTATCGGAACCCGCCTTATCCGGCTATCCAGTCGCATGCCATGACGGCGGAGCTCGGAGCGCTGGGGCTCATTCCGGGTCCGCATTTCGACTTTTACAAACTTCACCCGACCGTGCAGCAGGCTTTGGCTAATGCCGTCCGCAGCGGCCCGCAAACGATCCGCACTGCCTCAGATGAATTATTTAAAAAAAGCGAAACGAACGGCTGGAGCATGCTGCTGAAAAACATGGGCTTTTATGGAAAAGATTACGTCCGGCGGGCGGTAGTGGCGATGAATTTATTTGGCGCCAACCTTCCGGAAGATGCGGTGTATGCGTACAGCTCTGTTGACAGCGACGGCAGCCCGCTGGATGGAAGCAACAATTATGTGATGCATTTCAATGCGGGCAGGCTGCCTCCGGCGAATGCTTTCTGGTCGGTGACGCTCTATAACGCCGCAGGATTTTTGGTGGAAAATCCGCTAAAACGCTATGCCGTCGCTCCGCACCTCGGAAAGCTGAACTACAATAAAGACGGCTCCCTCGATATTTATATCCAGCATGCTTCGCCGGGGCATGAGCGGGAGCCGAACTGGCTGCCGGCGCCTGCGGAACCGTTCAACCTCACACTCCGCATGTATTGGCCGCAGCAGCCCGTTCTAAAAGGCCGATGGCACTCGCCGCCGGTGGAAGTCGATCTATACAGGCCGGCGCAGGGGCCGCCGGTTAAGCGGCTTTAGCGGCCGGACGCCGGGGGGGCCGCGGGGGCTGTGGAGCGAGCTACCGGCGGAACGCTTGGCGGCGGTGTGCGGCGGGTGGAGTCAGGCCGCCGGAGGGCACAGCTGCCAGAGGTAGCGCATCGCTGGCTGGCTGGCCGGTTGGCGGCGATGCGCGGCGGGTGGAGTCAGGCCGCCGGAGGGCACAGCTGCCAGAGCTAGCGCACCGCCAGTCGGCTGGCCGGTTGGCGGCGGGGCGCGCCGGCAGTGGCATCTGCCTAGAGCAGCGCGCAGAAAGCCTGCAAAAGCGCAGTTTTTTGCCCGCTGCTCCGCTAGTAACGAAACATTCCTGCAAAAGTGCAGTTTTTTTCGCGAAAAAACGGGCGCAGACTCGTTTTGATTGGAAATTCCTGCACAATTGCAGGCTTTTCGCCAAAACGAACCATTTTCATGGAAAAAGCCTGCACTTTCGCAGGCTTTTTCGTGCTGCCGGGCCGCTTCACCCGCCGCTGCGACGTTTTTTGGCGGCATAAGAACCGGTTGCCCGCCAAACCCCCAACGGCTTTTCCGAAAACAACACGCTGTTTTCGTAAACATTGTTACTTTTTAGGTAAATTAACCTTCTATTTGTCCTAAATACCTTACTTCTTCGCCGTTTAATTTCACAATGAGTATGGGTCCACTTTTTTTCATTGGTTCGTAAATCTCGGTTCCAACAGGAAGTTGGGTCGCCATTTCATCTTTGAAAGGAAGACCATCTTTATACTGTTTCGTAATGGTCCCGATACTTTTTCCAATTGTAAGTTCTGCTTTTTGCACCCATTCTATGTTGTTAGCGTTACTGTAAACGATTCCTTTGAATTGGAAAATATCCGCATCATTGCTCGCCCCCCTTTAGAGATACTAACGGACTATTTAAGAATTTTGTTCCAAATTCCACGCCTTCAGATACCTTACGTTTTTAAACAGCCGTCCGGAATTCTTATACAGTTTTAAAATTCACCCCTTACAAGTATCCGTAACACCTTCTTCCGCCTGTCAGCAAGCTCCGGTTTCTTACGCAACTCCAAAAAACGGAACGGAATCAAAACATGTAGTTATCGATGTATTTGGTCGGCAATACCCTCGAACCTATCCATCCCCAACGTGCGCGAATCCCGGGCGCGCGTTGTGTCGCCGACGCATGGCGGCGGTCAGAACCCTATTGCTTCAAGCGAGTGTGGAACGAATTGACATGCTGGATTTGATAAATCGACTCGGATGCATGAGTTCTTCTTGGAACGATTTCATGCGTCAAAATTCTTCATCTTAGCGAAGCTAATAATCATGTATCTCCAGTTAAACGCGGTTGAAATGTGAATATTTAGCCGTTCGATGAATTTGGGGAGCGTTCAAAATATTTGGCCCGTAGATTGGGTTTATATGTGGCTGCCATCGAAGTACCTGACATGTCGTTGAAAGTTTTGTTGCAGAATTTGTTTTCATTAGTGGGCGCAATACAAGCACATAGCGTCGCCTCGAAATTTTGTTGGTCCGGGGTTTGTGGCCTGGCTGTTCACGGGGAGGGGGCCGAAATTGCAGATGACACAGGAGCGTCCTTGGTCGATTTACCGCCATCATGCAGCGCAACACCGCGCACTGGCAGCTGCGCCGCAGTTTCGGCCCGCGGTGTCGGATATGCCGATTGCATGAGTTTTGCAGATACCACAGAATTTTTTACAGAAAGGGGTAGACGGGGGTGTAATTTTACGATAAAATCTGATATATCAGATATCAAATATGATGTTTTCAAGGAGGGCTGAATTCTTTTGAGTGCTGAATCCGTTTACACAGCCTTGAATTATGCCGGAGGCCAGTGGGTACCTTCTTTGACGGGCGAAGTTGAGCCCAGCTTTGATCCGTCCGCGAAGGGCCGGATTGTCGGCTATGTGCAAAGCTCGAACGCGGACGATCTGAATGCCGCCGTGCAGGCGGCGAAGCAGGCGCAGCCGTCATGGCGCAAGCTGTCCGCGCCCGCGAGAGGCGAATTTTTATATAAAGCGGCGGCCGTTCTGGAGCGGCGGCTGGATGAAATCGCCGAGACGATGACGCGGGAGATGGGCAAGACGCTGGCGGAGGCGAAGGGGGAGACGGCGAGAGGCGTCGCGATTTTGCGCTATTACGCCGGGGAAGGCATGCGCAAGGTCGGCGATGTAATTCCTTCCACCGACAGCGGGGCGCTGATGTTCACGACGCGCGTGCCGCTCGGAGTTGTCGGCGTCATCACGCCGTGGAATTTTCCGATTGCGATTCCCGTTTGGAAAATGGCCCCTGCGCTCGTCTACGGGAATACCGTCGTCATCAAGCCTGCAACCGAGGCGGCGCTTACAGCGGTCAAGCTGGCGGAATGTTTTCATGAAGCCGGTTTTCC
Organism: Paenibacillus sp. sgz302191; assembly: GCF_057749925.1. NCBI lineage: Bacteria > Bacillati > Bacillota > Bacilli > Caryophanales > Paenibacillaceae > Paenibacillus > Paenibacillus sp. sgz302191. Next base: position 205,749 of record NZ_JBYLHY010000010.1, on the reverse strand, counting down.
GGCGGGCACGGTCAATCTGGTAACCGGTCAAGGATCGGTGATCGGACAGGGCATTATCGATCATCGGGATATTAACGCGATTACTTTTACCGGATCGAATCAGGTCGGCAAAAAAGTCGCCATCGGCGCCATCGCCCGCGGAGCGAAGTTTCAGCTCGAGATGGGCGGCAAAAATCCGATCATTATCGCGGCCGACGCGGATCTGGATCAGGCCGTGGAAGCGACGGTCAGCGGCGGTTTCCGCTCCACCGGGCAAAAATGTACGGCGACGAGCCGGGTCATCGTACATACAGAGGTGTTCGGCGCGTTCACGTCCAAGCTGATTTCCCGCGTGAAACAGCTGCAAATCGGCGACGGGATGCACCCCCAAACGTGGATGGGCCCTTGCGCCAGCGAGAATCAATACAATACAGTCGCCTCTTACATCCGCAAAGGCGTCGAAGAGGGCGCCGTATTGCTGTATGGCGGCGGGCAGCCGAAAGGATTGGAAGACGGCCATTATATCGAGCCGACGATATTCGGGGAAGTAAACTCCCGGATGACGATAGCCCAAGAAGAAATATTCGGGCCGGTGCTGGCGCTGATTGAGGTCGACTCCATGGAAGAGGCACTTCATATCGCCAACGATGTGGAGTTCGGGCTGAGCGCATCGATTTTTACGCAAAATATTCAACATATGATGTCCTTTATCCAGGACATGGATGCCGGGCTCATCCGCATCAATGCGGAAAGCGCAGGGGTCGAGCTGCAGGCGCCGTTCGGCGGCATGAAGCAGTCCAGCTCGCATTCCCGCGAACAGGGCCAGGCGGCGATTGAATTTTTTACGGCGATCAAAACGGTTTTTATCAAGGCATAGCGTCGATAGGACGAAGGACGGCAAAAAAGGGGGACCCGGTATGGATGTGCAGGAACATAACGATGATATCGCTTCGCAAACGCGGTCCATTCGCGATGTCATATACGAGCGGTTGAAGGACGCGATTTTGTCGGAGCAGTACAAGCCCGGCCATCATCTGAAGGAAAGGGAGCTGGCGAAGCAGTTCGGCATCAGCACGACGCCGCTCAAGGAAGCGCTGCGCCGGCTGGAACAGGAAGGGCTTGTAACGACGAGCGCGCGGCGGGGAACTTTCGTCTCCGGGGACATTATGAACTCCGTGGAGGAAATCAACTGGGCCCGCTCCGCTTTGGAAGGAGTGGCGGCACGGCTGGCCGCTCTGAAAATAGCGGACGAGGAAATCGCGCAATTGACGGCCGTGATCGACAAGATGCGAGCCTACACGGAAGCGAAGGACGCCGGGCAGCTCATTGTGCTGAACGAGCATTTTCACAAGCTGATCCGCATGTGCGCCAAAAACAACTATATTTTTCAGCAGATCGAAGCGATCCGCTCGTTCGACCGTTCTTTCCGCAAAAAGGCTTTGTCTCATAAAGACGAGCTGGAGCGCGGTTTTCAGGAACATTACGAAATTTACCGCAACATTGTCGCCAGGGACGCCGACGGTGCGGAGAAAGCGATGATCTCGCACATTCGCCGGACAATCGTATTTGTCAAGGAAAGCACAAGCCCGAACGCCTAAATATGTTGAAAGGAGGCTATGATCTCGATGTTCGAACTTTTAAAAAGCAAGCTGAAAGGCATTAATGCGATCAACGTAACCCCGTTTGACGAGCATCTGGAAATCGACTGGGTCTCCTTGAAAGCGAATATCGATTTTTTGCTGGAGCGCCGTATCGAAGCGGTTTATCCGTGCGGCAACACCGGGGAATTTTACGCTTTGACTTTGCAGGAAGCGAAGCAGGTGACCCGGTTTGTGACGGAAACCGTCGACCGGCGGTGCGCGGTCATAGCCGGCGTCGGCTATGACGCAAGAACGGCCTGCGAGCTGGCCGTACACGCCGAGAAAGCGGGAGCCGACGGAATTATGGTCCATCAGCCGGTGCACCCTTACCTGCTGTCCCAGGGCGTCGTCGATTATTACAAACAGATCGCCGCTTCAACCTCGCTGCCGATGGTGCTGTACATCCGCAGCGAGCAGATTACGCACGAAACGATCGCGGAGGCGGCGGCGATTCCGAATGTGATCGCGGTGAAGTACGCGATCAATCATCCTCCATCGTTCAGCCGGGCGGTGCAGGAGATTAAAGAGGATATCGTCTGGATTTGCGGAACGGCCGAGATGTGGGCGCCTACGTTTTACGCTGCGGGCGCGGAAGGTTTCACCTCTGGCATGGTGAATGTCGATACGGAGCGCTCGTTCGCGATGCTCGAAGCTTTGAAAAGGCGCGACTACAAGCAGGCGATGGAAGTTTGGAAAGATATTTTACCGTTCGAGCAGCTGCGCGAGGCGAACCGGAACGGCAACAACGTCAGCGTCGTAAAGGAAGCGATGCACCAGCTCGGACGCATCGCGACGAATTCGGTTCGTCCGCCGATCAGCGTTTTGACGAGCAGGGAGATGGCGGAGGTTGCGGCTATGATCCAAGCCTGGGGGCTGCAAAAACATGCTTGACGCATAAACAAATTGAAAGCGCATTAATGGACGTATACTTACGCGGCAGGAGGAGTTTTCGTTGACGACTAACCTGAATAAAACCGGCTTGCTCAAGCTGATCCGGCTGACCGCCGAGCGGACGCTGGAATTGAGCCATACATATTCGGAGCAGCCGGGAGGCATTCGCTGGCGGAGATGGGACTGGAGCATCGGCGTGGCCTTTTACGGCGTATGCCGGGCTGAGGACGTATGGGAGGATCGCCGGTTCGAGGCCGGAATGAAGGCGTGGATCGATGAACGGATCGATTCGCATATCGAAAAAATATGCGTCAATTCGAATTCGCTGCTGCTGACGCTGCTGCGGCTGCCCGATCGCAGCGCCGACGGCAAATATGCCAAGCTGTTTCGCACATTCGACGGCTATTTGCTGGAGAGCGGTCCGCGAACGGCCTCGGGGGCGCTGGAGCACACCGTGCTCGACAATGACTGGTCGGATCAGGTGTGGGCCGATACGCTGTTCATGAGTCTGCTGTATATGGCGCAGCGGGGAACCGCCTTGCAGGACGAACGGTATTTGCAGGAAGCGGCCGAACAGCTTCATATTCACTGCCGGCTGTTGTTCGACCCGCAGGAGAAGCTGTTTTACCACGGCTGGAACGACGCGCAGCGCAAATGGATCGGCGTTCATTGGGGACGGGGCAACGCCTGGATGACGGCCGGCATTGTCGAGATTTTGGAACTGCTTGCCGACGAATTTCCGCAAAAGAATGCGATTCTGGAATGGTTGAACGCTCAGGTTGAAAGACTGATCCAGCTTCAGGACGAATCCGGATTATGGCGGACCGTCTTGAATAACGAAGCGACGTATTTGGAAACGTCGGCGACGGCGGGGATCGCTTACGGATTGCTGAAAGGCATCCGCCTTGGCTTCATCGACCGCAAGCATATGGATTCGGCCGTACGGGCGCTTGCCGCCGTTGTCCGGCAGGTGGACGAAGCCGGCAACGTTGCCGGGGGCTCTTCCGGAACGCCGGTCAAGGCCGACGCGCTGGCATACAACAGCATTCCTTATGAAATAACGCCATTTACCCAAGGGCTGGCGCTGCTCGCTTTGTGCGAGGGAACCCGGCACGATTTTGATAGGACAGGAGCGAAACCAGAATGAAGCTATCCGATATTCGGCTGACGGTAGTAGGGGTGCCCCGGGACACGGGCTTTGTAAGCAAACATGTCATCGTAGAGCTTATGACGGACGAAGGGCTGACAGGCATCGGCGAAATGTCCGACTTTTCCCACCTGCCGCATTATTCGATTGATTTGAAAGATTTGACTACAGTGCTCAAGAGCATCCTGCTCGGCAAAAATCCGTTTGACATTTCATTGATCAACATGGAACTAAAAAGCAACTTCCCAGAAGCCAATTTTTACTACGAAAAGGGCAATTTTATCCGCAACGGCATCGACGCTGCGCTTTACGATCTTTGCGGCAAAGCGCTCAACGTTTCGGTGGCCGACTTTATCGGCGGTTCGATCAAGGATAGGATCAAGGTGTGCTTCCCGATATTCCGGCACCGCTTTATGGAAGAAGTGGAAGTGAATCTAGGCGTTGTGCGAAAGCGGCTGCAGCAAGGGTTCGACACGTTCAGGCTGTACGTAGGCAAAAACCTCGATGCCGACGAAGCGTTCCTCGACGGGGTCAAGCGCGAATTCGGCTCCAGCGTGACGATCAAATCGCTCGATTTCAGCCATCTGCTGGACTGGAGAGCGTCGCTGCAAGCGGTCAAGCGGTTGTCGAAGTACGATTTTCAGATGGTTGAAAGCCCTGCCATGCAAAATGATTTCGAAGGCTTACATCATTTTCGCTTCAAATCGGATTATCCGGTCAGCGAGCATGTGTGGAGCTTCCGTCATCAATACGAGATGATCCGCCATGACAGCGTCGATATTTTCAACATTTCGCCGATCTTTATCGGAGGCATAACAGCCGCAAGGAAAGCGGCCGCCGCAGCCGAAGTGGCGGGCAAGGGCTGCCTGATGGGAACGACGCAGGAGCTTTCGATCGGCACGGCGGCCATGGCCCACCTGGGCAGCTCGCTGGTCAATCTGAACTACACGTCCGACCCGACCGGCCCCGAGCTGTACGTCGGAGATATCGTCAAGCATCCGGTAAAATACGAGAACGGCTATTTGCTTGTGCCGGGGCGGGAACTGCCGGGGCTGGGCATGGAGCTGGATTGGGATAAAATCGCCGCCTACAAGGTCGAAGATTTGAGCTGGGGCGAGGTTTCCGTCCATCAATTGCAGGACCGGACCGCCCAGACGAAAAAGTAAGCGCTGCCTTTTACATTTTATATAAAAAGGGGAAATGAACATGAGAGGCAAACGATGGCTCACAATGGCATGTTCCGGCTTGCTGACAATCGGACTTGTGGCCGGCTGCACGAATGGGGGGAAAGAGGGGGCTTCCGCCGGAACGGCCAAGCCGTCCGCCGAGTCGGCGGACGGCAAGCCTTACCCGATTTCCATAGCGCTGCGCCAGGTCGGGGACATTCCGGCCAAAGGCAACGAAGTGGAGCAGGCTATCGAAAGCTATACGAATACCAAGCTGTCGATTCAGTGGATTCCGCAGGCCGCTTTTGACGATAAAGTAAACGTGATGATCGCTTCCGGCGATCTTCCCCAAATTCTCAAGGTGAACTATGTGCCGAGCATTTTGGGCGCGGCGCGCAACGGGGCGTTCTGGGAAGTCGGGCCGTATTTGAAGGACTACAAAAATTTGGCCGCTCAGGACAAGCGCTATTACGACAATATCAAAATTGACGGCAAAGTGTACGGCATCCCTAACTACCGGGATATCGGCCGGGCGGCGGTCGTATACCGCAAAGACTGGTTCGACAGTATGGGCCTCAAGTTTCCGGTCACGCTGGATGATTGGTACAACGTTATGAAAGCGTTCGCAAAGGACGATCCGGACAAAAACGGCAAAACCGATACGTACGGCACGATGCTCTTTAAAAATTACAACGCCGGAACGCAGCCCGTTATTACGAGGCTGGCCGTCAGCATCGGCGGCGTCAACCGTTGGGGCGAAGACAAGGGCAAATTTACGCCTGAATTCGTGACCAAGCCGTACATGGACGTGCTGAAGCTGTTCAGAAAGCTGTACGAGGAAAAGCTGATCAACCCGGATTTTGCCGTGTACGATGTAACCGAGCTCGATAAAACGATGTATGACGGACGCGTGGGCATCCGGTTGAACGTCTCCGCGCAAAACGTGCAGGGCTATCAGTCCGCGATGAGCAAGACGCTGCCTGCGGCGGTGTGGGATATCGCCCCGTTCGGCGGCACCGACAACCCGCGCATTGCGGGAGAGCCGGGGAATTTCGGCTTCCTGGCCATCCCCAAATCGGCGGTAAAAACGGAAGCGGATTTGAAAAAGGTGCTGACCTTCCTCGACAAGCTGCTGGACGAGCCGATGTCCACGCTGCAGATGAGAGGCATCGAGGGCAAGCATTACGTCAAAGTTGACGGAAACCGGACGGAGTACAAAGATTTTAACTTGTTCCAGCGCGAGGTCAAGCCGTACCGCGACGGCCTGCTCAATATCGAAGGCTACAATGTGGCCGATCTCAAAGACATTCCGGTCGCGGAGAAAGCGACGAAAATAGCCAGAGAGAACATCAAGTACGCGGTGCCGAATCCGGCGCTTACTTTAAACTCGGCGACGTACAGCGAGCGCGGCAACGAGCTCGACCAGATCATCCGCGATGCGGAGACGAAGTATATCATGGGCAAAATCGACGACGCCGGCTGGCAGGCCGAGGTGGACAAATGGCGGAAGTCCGGCGGCGATAAAGTGATCAAGGAGTACGAAGAATCGTTTGCGGCGTCAAGCAAATGACCGCCATGCAAGGAGCAGCGCGCGATGTGCGCAGCTGCTCTTATTTTCAACCGGACTAGGAGGAGGAACTATGGACTCGCCAACTCATGCCCACAGCAGCGCCGTGCGTAACAAAAGCAAGGCTTCGCAGCGCAGCCCCTTGATGAGGGAATTGCTCAGAGACAAGTGGATGTACGCAATGCTGCTGCCCGGGGTGCTGTATTTTCTCATTTTCAAATACGTTCCGATGTACGGCGTCGTAATCGCTTTTCAGGATTACAAGCCCATTATCGGCGTCGCGAACAGCCAGTGGGTCGGGTTGAAGCATTTCGAGCGCTTTTTTACCGAACCGCAATTTTGGGATTTGTTCCGCAATACACTGCTGCTGGCCGTGTACAATATCGTTTTCTTTTTCCCGCTGCCGATCGTGCTTGCGCTGATGCTGAATGAAGTCAGGGTGGAAAAATTCAAGCGTTTCGTGCAGACGATGGTGTATATCCCCCACTTTGTATCCTGGGTGGTCGTGGTCGGGATCTTCTACATTTTGCTTACGACGGAGGGCGGGGTCGTCAATGAAATGCTGTCGGCCTTTACCGGACACAAGATCGCATTTTTGCTGGAGCCCGAATGGTTCAGAACCGTCATTGTGACGCAATCGATCTGGAAAGAGGTGGGCTGGGGGACGATTATTTTTTTGGCCGCATTAGCCGGAGTGGACGTGCAATTGTATGAAGCATCCCGCATCGACGGGGCGAACCGCTGGAGACAGTTGTGGCACATAACGCTGCCCGCGATCCGCAGCACGATTGTCATTTTGCTCATATTGCGCATGGGAACGTTTCTCGATTCCGGGTTCGAGCACATTTTCCTGATGCTGACTCCTACAAACCGCGAAGTCGGCGAGGTGTTCGATACGTACGTGTACGTAAAAGGATTGACGCAATCGCAATACAGCTACAGCGCAGCCGTCGGGTTGTTCAAATCGTTGGTAGGCCTCGTTTTGGTGCTCGGGTCCAACTGGCTGGCCAAAAGATTCGGCCAGGAAGGCGTGTACTAGAACGGAATACAAGTCGGGAGGGAGTTTGGCATGAATCAGACGCACATTCGGGTTGACAATACGTGGGGCAACAAAATTTTCGATTGCATGAACTATGTCGTGTTGGCGGCCATAGCGCTGGCCACCGTGCTGCCGTTCGTTTATATTTTAGCCGTCTCGTTTACGAGTCCTCAAGAGGCGGCCAAAGGAGGGTTCATTCTTTTTCCGAAGGAATTTTCCTTATCGGCGTACAAATATATTTTCTCGACGAATACGCTGCTGCGCAGCTTGCTGGTCTCGATCTACATCACCGTGCTCGGCACCGCGATCAACTTGCTGCTGACGTGTCTGATGGCCTATCCGCTGGCGCGGCAAACGCTGCGCGGCCGGCAGACGATTCTGATGGCCGTATTGTTCACGATGCTGTTTAGCGGCGGGCTGATTCCGACCTATTTCGTCGTCAGCTGGCTCGGATTGACGAATTCGCTGTGGTCGCTCATGATCCCGAATGCGATCAGCGCGTTCAACCTGATCGTGCTGAAAAACTTTTTCCAACAAATCCCCGACGGGCTCGAAGATTCCGCAAGGATCGACGGCTGCACGGATGTTGGCGTATTGTTCCGCATCGTGCTTCCTTTGTCCATGCCGGCTATCGCTACGTTCGGGATGTTTTATGCGGTGGCGCACTGGAATCAGTTTTTTAACGCGATCATGTACATCAACGACAGCCACAAATGGCCCGTGCAGGTGCTGCTGCGCGAAATCGTCATTTTGGCGCAAAGCCGGATCGGCGATACCGGGTTCGAGGAAACCGAGATCCAGCCGCAAACGATCCGTATGGCCGTTATCGTCTTTGCGACGATCCCGATTTTGCTCGTCTATCCGTTTTTGCAGAAGCATTTTGCCAAAGGCGTCATGCTCGGCTCGGTAAAAGGCTGATTCGCATAAGCCCATGCCCCTTTAAGGCGGGGAGGGCTGCCCGGGCAAATCGCGACACCCTGTGGGGGCTAGGGGAACGAGTGAGGCTAATTTGGAGGACAGCCGCTTTTTCCGGACGCTCGCCTCACCCGGTGTGGGTCGTGGAACTGCACAACTGGGCAGGGAAGCAGCTTGCCAGGGAAAAAACCTGCGAAAGTGCAGGTTTTCCCTCTTGAATTGGCTTGTTTTGGCGAAAAACCTGCAAAAGTGCAGGGATTTTCGCTGAAAGTGAGCATAGGTCTATGTGTTCGGTGAAAAGCCTGCACTTTTGCAGGAATTGTTCGTGGATAGCGATCAAGGACGCAAATTCATGTATTTTTGCAGGTTTTCTTCGTGAAGCCAGACAGATTATGGCTATCTCCTCTAACATGGAGGTTTTTCAACAGCCTGTGCCATGCCTTTTAAGGCATGGCTTTTTCTTTTTGCTCAACTATCCGTTTGCCGGCCCGAGCTGCGCACCAGCTCCCAAAACACTTCAATGGCTTTGGTCTGGAATTCCGCCGATTGCGTAATGATGGAGAACCGGCGGGTAAACGGTGTGCCGGCTGTTGCGACGATGCGCAGGGTGCCGAGGGAAAGCTCCTTTTGCGTAGCCCAGCGGGAAAGCAGGGTGATCCCGAGACCCGCTTCCACCGATTCTTTAATAAGCTGCGTGCTGCCAAATTCCAGCAGGCGCTCAGGCGCAAATTGAAAAGCGGCGAACATTTTGTCTGCGGCTTCCCTCGTCCCCGATCCGACCTCGCGAACGATCCAGGTTTCTCCCTGCAGTTGAGACTTCCGCACCTCTTGCAGCTCCGCAAACGGATGATCGGCGGAAGCGAAAATGTACATCGAATCCTCCGCAAACGACTCGGAAAAAAGCTTGTTCGAATTAAAATCCCCTTCGACGATGCCCACGTCCAACTGCCGGTTTTCCACCAGCTCGCATATTTGCTTCGTATTCCCGATCGTAACGGCCGGCACAATGCGCGGATATTGCCGCTGCAAAGAGGCGATAATACGCGGCAGCACGTATTCGCCGAACGTATAGCTCGCGCCGACGGTCAAATTCCCGCTTGCCGTATTCGCCAAATCGTCGACCAGGCGCTGCATGCGCGAATACAAGCCCAAAATTTCTTTGGCATGATGATAGACGATTTGCCCGGCTTTATTCATCCGTACGAATTTATTGCTCCGATCAAGAAGCCTGACGCCTACCGAGCGCTCAAGCGTTTGGATATATTGACTGACCGCCGGCTGGGTCATATGCATTTCTTCTGCAGCCCTCGAAAAGCTTTCCAGCTCGCATACCCTAACAAAGACGACCAAATGTTGATCCAACTGTATCAACCGCCTGTTCATCGCGATTTTATTATATATATTTACTTATGATCAATATTATAATGATTTATTTTTCTTATGTACATAAAAGGTTTAATCTGAACATGTAAAACCAATGGAGGTGAAGCATATGGCAGGAGCATCCGAAGAAAGAGTCGCCATCAAGCGGATAAAAGAAGTGAAGCCTGCGTCCGTCCGGCAGTGGCTGGGCGGCATTATGTTTACTTTCGTCATTGCATGGGCTGGTCTTGAATTATCGCGGCTTCCGGGACTTTTGCATTTGGGCCAGCTCGGATGCGCGATTTTGATTGCGGTTTTGTTTCGGCAAGTATGGGGATATCCGGAGATGTTTCGTTCGGGGATTCAGTTCTCGTCCAAAAAAGTGCTGCAGGGCGCCATCGTGCTCTATGGATTAAAATTGAACATCCATGATGTTTTTAACCAAGGATTAGGGCTGCTTGTCCGCGATGCGGGAATGATCGTCCTGGCCATTGCGGCAACGATGCTGCTCGCCAAATGGCTCAAAGCCGATCTGTCGCTTTCGCTGCTGCTCGGCATCGGAACCGGCGTTTGCGGCGCCGCAGCCATTGCCGCGGTTTCGCCGATCGTCAAAGCCAAAGACGAGGATACGGCTCTGGCAGTCGGCATCGTCGCGCTGATCGGCACCGTCTTTGCCGTCGTCTACACCGTCCTGAGGCCGTATTTGCCATTGTCGCCGGTTGAGTACGGCGTATGGTCGGGCATCAGTCTTCACGAGATCGCCCATGTGGCGCTGGCGGCGGCGCCTGCCGGGCAGGACGCTCTGACCTTTGCGCTGCTTGCCAAGCTGGGGCGCGTATGTCTGCTGGTGCCGTTATGTTTTATCCTGATGTATGGGATGAAGCGCAAAGGAAATTCCAGCGCCGGCGCGCCAATCGCGTTTCCCTGGTTTCTCCTCGGCTTCCTGGCGATGAGCCTGTTCGGCAGCTATGTGCTGACGCCTTATATTCCCGCCGCACCATCGGCGATGAACGGGATATCCGGCGTGACGGCTTTTATGCTGACGATGGCGATGACAGGGCTCGGATTAAACGTCAACTTGCGCGGTCTGGGGGCGAGAGTGCTGCGCCCTGCGGCGGCGATGACGATCGCCTCGGTGCTCCTGTCCGTGCTGGCTTATTGGCTCAGCTAGACAGGGGGCGTGCCGGGGCGTGCCGGGCGTCTTTGCGTGCCTCCCGCAGGGCGGTTGACATCGGCCAACCTTGCCGAGTAAGATGAATGAAACGTATTAGCACAGCGTCAGAACGCTGTGCGCGACAAGACTATGTACATGTCGGAGGCAATTTGGATGGCCACAATTAAAGAAATCGCCCTGTTGGCACATGTGTCCCAAGGCACCGCCTCCATCGTGCTGAACGGCAAAGGCGAGCAGTATCGCATATCGCCGGCGACGCAGCAAAAAATATTCGAAGCCGCCAGACAGCTTAACTACCGGCCGAACATTTCCGCCCGGCGTTTGCGCAGCGGCGGAGAAATCGTGCTGCCGATCATCGCCTTGTTTTGGGCGCTGGATACCCGGACCGCGCTGATCAGCCGGTTTTTGAAGGGACTCCAGGAAGCGCTTCTGGAGGTTGAAGACGAGTACGAAATGCTCATACAGCCCTACGTGGGCTCCAAATTGAAAGAGGCCCGGAGTCTGATTACGGGCACGCGGTTTAACGGGGCGATCATCGCGATTCCGACGGAGGAGGATGAGGCGTTTCTGGAGGAAGCGCAGTTGGGCGTCCCGATTGTGTTGTATCAGAGAAGTTCGGACAAATATTCGACGGTGCATGTGGACAGCTTCAGGAGCGGAGAGGAAGTCGCCCGGTTGTTTGCCGGCCGCGGACACCGGCGGGTCGGAGCTATCGTGCCGAGCGTCTCGTCCGGAGCGATCAGGCTGCGCATGAACGGCTTTCTTGCGAAGGCGGCCGAGCTTGGTTTGGAGGTGGCGGCGGAACATATTGCGTTCGCCGATTTCTCCGAGCGCGGCGGATACGAGGCGGCCGGGCGGCTGCTGTCCGGCGGCGGCGCGCAGCCGTCCGCACTGTTTGTCATCAGCGACCAGATGGCCGTGGGCGCGTTGGCTGCTTTGCACGCGTTCGGCAAAAGCGTGCCGAACGAGATCGAGATCATCGGCTACGACAACGACGATGTGACGCCTTTTACGATTCCGGCGCTGTCGACGATCCATCTGCCAGTTGAAGAAATGGCCGGCGAGTGCGTCAGGATGCTGATTAACTTGATGCATCATAAAACGACAGGTCCGGTCACCAAAATGTTCGACACGAGCTTCGTAATCCGAGAGTCCTGCGGCGATTTCCTCTAGCTGGGGCGGCTTCCTCTTGCCCGGCACGGGGACTTAGCTCAACCGGGAGACCTCATCCCTGTCAGCGATGAGGTCAGGGGTTCGAGCCTGGTTCGAGCCCCCCTAGGCTCCACCAAAATTAACGTTGCGGCACCGGGACTTCCCGGTGTTTTTTGTTTTTGACAAGAAGGCGTTTCCGCTTTAAACGGTCAAACGTGAGATCGCGCAGCAAAGTGCAGCCGGCTCGCCATCGCCCGTTCATCCAAAGACCCGGAACGAAGGTCTCCGACAACACGATTTCTCTGTTCGCCGATTCCGGCTTCATTATGGGTGGCTGACAACCAGTCCAATGACTATCTGCTTGACAACAAGTAGGATTCGAGGTGAGAGGAATACGTGACCTATAACCGGCATTGCCGCTGTTCAGTTTCGTCTTCAGCCCGGACCCGATGAAGACCGAATTGTCAGAGGCGTTGTGAAATGGCTCTTTCCTGATGCGCCTCTCCAGGCGCGGGTTGCAGTGCTGCACGGCGAGTGTCGTGCTGCGGCTTGGCAGGCTGATCTGATGAAAGCCTGCGAAAGTCAAGTCGCCCGAGAAAATCGCGGCACTTCGTTAGATTAGGGGAACCTGGCGCGCTTCCTGGCGTAGGTCGTGGAACTGCACAACCGGGCAGGAAGCGGCTTGGTAGGGAGAAAACCTGCGAAAGTACAGGCTTTTTCTCCGAAATTGGCTTGTTTTGGCGAAAAACCTGCAAAACTGCAGGAATTTCCGCTGAAAGTGAATCTGTGTCCATATATCCGGCGAAAAGCCTGCACTTTTGCAGGAATTCCTCTTGGACAGCGACCCAGGCCGCAAATTCATGTATTTTTGCAGGTTTTCTTCGTGCAGCAAGGCAGATTGTGGCTGTCGCCACTAACGCAGGGGTTTCCGGGCAGCCCGACTTTCGCAGGCTTTCTCCGCGCAGCCAAACAGCAAGGCAGCCAGGACATCCGGTTCTGCGCGCGAGTTCCGTTCCCTGACCTTTGCAGATTTTACATGCTCAACCGACAAGGGCCGCATGTAGAGTCGACCGACCGCCGTCATACGGTGCAACACCGCGCGCTGGTTGTTTGCGAACGACTGGCAATGTTGGTCATTTGCAGGTTTTTCACACCATGCCGATGATCCCGGTTATCCATTGTCCGATGGATGTATTCGTTTGTCACCCGCATAGTCTAACGACAAGAAACTATCAACAAAGGAACTTTGATCTATAGAGGCTTTCGACGTTCCAAGGGAGTCTCTTGTCGTTTTTTTCGCGACAAGAAATTACCCGCAAAGTATGTTTAGCGTCAAGATCTGAAGCCTCAGGAGGGAAACCCCGACATCAAGTGGATGTTTATGAGTCCTTTCGCGCACTTTGAGTCAGGCTATATCTCGGCAGCTTCGTTGCAATTATAGGCTGGATAACACTGCGTGCGCCAATTGTTTAACCAAGCAAGTCGGCAGGTTTGTCGATTAATTACTTTCGCTATAATAGGAGTGGCAACATGCCTGAAGCCGGCCGTAGGCGCATGCTGGGACTTCGGCGCGGGGGAGTGGCCATTCTGGAATGAATCTGGAAGCACTCCTCAATGTATCATTCTTCAAATGAGGTAGAAAGAGTTACATCCTTGTTATTTTCCAAGTCATGAATCACTCTCTTTATCTTTTCATTCGCCGCTGCATAAGCATCAGGCCCTAAAAACAGATGCAGCGGAGGAGTGGAAGTTGAGGCAATTTGTATCAAGACGTCAGCGGCCTTTGCGGGATCCCCCTGCTGTTTACCTGACGATTCAAGATAGCGATCAATTGAAGCCTGAGCTTCCATATACGCAAGGATTGGATTTGGTGAGATTGCCAATGATTCTTTGGTTAGGAAGTTGGTACGGAAAGCACCGGGATAAATAACGGTGGCCGATATTCCGAACGGTTTCACCTCAGCAGCCAAAGCCTCTGTAAGACCGGATACTGCGAATTTGGTGGCAGAGTAGCTGCCCCAACCGGAATAACCACCTCTAAACCCGCCAATGGAGGAAATATTAAAGATGTGACCTGAGCCTGCATTCCGAAGATGCGGAATAACATGACGCAATACGTTCATAATGCTAAATACGTTAATGTCGAAATGGGCGCGTATCTCTTGGTCGGTCAGCGACTCGAACGTTCCTTGCAGCCCATAGCCTGCGTTATTAACGACAACGTCAACATTGCCAAATTTGCTAATTACAGATGTAATGGCGGTTCGAACATCCTGCTCATGGGCAAGGTCAACCTGTAAAGGCAGAAAATAATCTGTTTCTTTGGTACCTACGGCTGTTATTAGCGCATCGAGGCTTCTTGACGTTGCAGCAACCCGATATCCTTCTGCCAAGAGTTTTTGTGTTAGTGCAAGCCCGAAACCTTTAGATGATCCTGTAACGAACCAAACTTTTGGATACTTCACTTATAAAAACCTCCTGTGTTAAATCGATTGATGTCCGGTCATCCGGACGGATTTTTGGATCGGGAATTTCTGCGGGATAAGATGACTGCCCAAATAGCAAACGCAATTCCAGCAGCCGCAACCCAGGTGACGGACGACAGTGATACTTGCTCTACGGCAATGCCCCCTATTCCAGCACCGGCAGCCATGGCGAGCTGAAGTACCGAATTGTTTAAGCTAAGCATAATTCCTGCAGATTCAGGAGCGAGCGTAATTAAGTGTAATTGTTGCGGAGGACCCAGAGCCCATACCGCGAACGACCAAAGGATTAACATCGGGATCAAAATAGCCGGAGAATGGATCGTTAATGCGATCATAATTAGAGTTATGCCATTAATCGATAATCCTCCGAATAGGGCGCTGTGAATTCCCCATTTGTCCGTGGCGAATCCCCCGAACCTGGATCCGATCAAGCTGGCGATGCCAATAACGAATAACGCAGTGCTTAAGGTACTATCGCTCATCCCGGTTACCGTAATAAGTAATGGTGAAATGTAGGAGTAGAAAATGGAATAGCCAACAATCCAGAAGAAAGTAACGGATAAAGCAATAACCATCTTCGTTTGCTTCAGTAGTGCGAGTTGATTACGCAAGGGTACAGGTTCCTCCCCATCTATTCGCGGAATCGTAAGCGAAATAATGATGATCGCCAGTAACCCAACCAATGCGATTCCCCCGAAAACGGCCTTCCAATCGTATGCGGTGGCAATAACTCTTCCAATCGGAACACCGAAAATCAAGGAAGCCGTAAAGCCCATAAGCACGGCTGCAAGAGCACTTCCTTGCTAGCCTGGCAGGGCAACCTTGGACGCTATCGTTAGTGCGGAAACAACCGTGACCCCTGCGCTTACACCCATAACGATCCGCGATATAATAAGTAGTTCATATCCCTGCAATACATAGGCGATTCCATTTCCTATTACAAATAAGAATAGAGCGTAAAGCAGAAGTTTTCGTCGCTCCATACGGACAGTCAAAGCCATCACGAACGGTGCACCAAAAGCGTAAGCGAGCGAAAATACGGTAATCAGTTGACCCGCTGTCACCACCGAGACACCCATTGACTCTGCAATTTTATCCAGTATACCCGCTATGATATACTCCGATGTTCCGACTAAAAAACTAAGAATCGCTAATGTGTAAATTTTTAAAGTGCTTGACATGTTTGTTTAGTTCCTCTCTCGATATGAACGTTTATTTTTCCCGATAAAAAATCATGCCTCCGTGGTAGAAAATACCGTCCCGAAAATCTCCGTCAGCAGTGAATCCGGTATCATCTACATAGTCGATATGATCTCCTTTCATGGTATAGCTGCCTTGATAGGCGCTTTTCCTATTGCCGCGGGCCTCGTCGTAACGTCCGTTAGGCAGAAGCTCATGACGAATGTAACCGTCCCGGGTAACCCACATACCGACATAGGATTGTTGTTCTACAATGTTTTTTTTCTCCATTTTGATTTCCTCCTTTGATTTATTATGGTTACTTGCGAACGCATCCTTTCAATATCCTGTAGCGTAAGTAAGCTTTTCGGTAATTTCAGTATGTAACAAATGAGATGTTATCCGGTAGCCGATTCCTGTTGAGTTATTGCATAATACTCCAAATCATAATAAAATGAAGCGAAAACGGAGCAAAGGAAGGAGGCTGTGACGATAAAAATGGCATTGGATGACGAGATCATTAGACAGCAGAAAGAATTGGCTTTGATTATTGATCGTTATAGTGAAGGAACGCATTCTACAGCCATTTCTTCATTGAAGTTCATTCGCTCTAATGGAGAATCTCAACCGGTCTATTCGATCTATAATCCATCATTGTGTATTGTTGCACAAGGATCGAAATTGATTATGCTAGGTCAAGAGAGTTATCGATATAATCCAGCGTCCTACCTGGTTGCCTCCGTACATTTGCCGATTACCGGACAAATCATCCAAGCCACTCCACAGCATCCTTACCTCAGTCTTCAACTGGATTTTAGTACGGATCAGATTGTTGATATGATCAAGGAGTTCAATACAGAATGGAATCATAAGGAAGGTTCGAGGCGCGGCCTGATGGTAAGTAAAACTAGTCCGTCTCTTCTCGATGCTGTATTGAGGTTAGTCCGTCTTTTATATACACCTCAGGATATTCCTGCTCTTGCTCCTCTAATAATCCGTGAAATTCTTTATCGGATTTTACAGGATGAACAGGGAGCTTCCGTCTTACAGTTCGCCGTGGCCGGCAGTAATGCCCAACGGATCGCAAAAGTGATTAATCTTATTAACCGCGATTTCGCTAAGCCTTTGCGTATTGATGAGCTAGCTGCGGCTGCAAGCATGAGTGCATCTTCATTGCACTCTCATTTCAAAGAAGTTACTGCAATGAGCCCCTTGCAATATCAAAAACAAGTAAGATTGCAGGAGGCTCGCCGTTTATTGCTTTCAGATATTCCGGAAGCTGCAAATGCCGGATTCCAAGTGGGCTATGAAAGTCCTTCCCAGTTCAGCCGCGAATATGCTCGAATGTTCGGTCTGCCCCCATTAAGTGATATCAAACGTCTTCGTGAGTCTATATCCTTACAAGACTCTAAGTAATGGGAAACACCATCCACCCAGTGAGAAAAGGTGGATGGTGTTTTCGAATCTTCTCTTTTAACAGGAAGGAACACGTCCCCATGAGAAAACAATTGTTCGTGCTGATCGGCATGATCGTTGTCTTTGCCGTAACCACCTCTCTCACTATCTATGAATGGCTCCATCCCGATGCGGATTACCCTGAGGCACGGGCGGGCGTGCTGGACGCCAGAGATTGGGATTTTGCGGTGCAGGGAATTATTCCGCTTCGGGGGGAATGGGAATTTTACAAGGACCGGCTGCTGACGCCCGGCGACTTCGCCGGCCATGAAGAGGAGCTGCAAGGTCAGCGGAGGCTGTTGAGCGTCCCCGGCGACTGGAAGGGCAGCGTATCGGCCAGCGGCTTCGGCGCGGGTACTTATCGGCTTCGGGTGGAAGTAAGCGATTCCGATTTTTACAGCCTGAGAGCGAAGAAAATCCGCATGTCCAGCCGCATCTATATGGCGGGCGACGATCTTGGGGGCTCCGGGCGTCCCGCTTTGGCAGTTGACCGTTTTGTTCCAAGCAACCTGCCGTTTTTCGGGACGGTTAAGGCCGAGAGCCATACGATCGAGATTATCATTCAGGTGGCGAGCTATCGTTATCTGCAAGGCGGGCTCGTGCAAGCGCCGGAGTTCGGGTTGACGGATACGGTGCAGAACCGGCGGGACAACGCCCGCATGGCCGACATGATTCTCATCACAACGCTTCTGGTTTTCGGTATTTATTTCGCAGGCATGTTCAGACAATGGAGCAGGGAACCGTACCTGATCTTTTTCAGTCTGTTTTGTCTGTCCCTGGGTCTGTTCTTTGGTATCGATGACGAGATTGTCGTGGCCTCGCTGCTGCCGACGATCTCCTTTCCGCTGCTGCAGAAGCTGCTCTTCATCCTGCCGTCGCTGTCGATTCTGTTCTTTATTCATTACGTGCGTCTCTATCTGGACGATAAGCCCGGCAGATGGCTGAAGGGGTTTCTGCGTGTTTGTTATGTGTTTATGGCTGTTTTGGTCGTGATTCCTAACGAGTATCTGGTACCGATCCTATTGCCCGGTATCCTGATGCAGATGCTGGCCTTCGGTTTCATTTTTACGTTTATTTTCCGCAATCTCCATCATGGTGTAAGGATCTATTATATTCTGCTCGGGGCATTTTTCCTCATTTTCAGCTGGGTGTTTGCCCAGACTCGCTATCAGCTGGCGCTGGACAGCCCGTACTATATGATTGTAACGCTGCTGTTGGTGGTATTGTCGCAATCGTTCCTCATGACCGACCGGATACGTACGGCTTACTTGCGGATCGAGCGGCTGGCCGAGCAATTACTGATTTATGACCGGCAAAAGGACGAATTCCTGGCCAAAACATCGCATGAGCTTCGGACGCCGCTGCACGGCATCGTCAATCTGTCGCAATCACTGCTCGACAACACCGACGCTCCGCTTGCGTCCGGGCATCGCGACAATATCCGGCTGCTGAATCTAATCGGACGGCGGCTAGCCGGGCTCGTGAACGACATTCTCGATATGAACCGGATTCGCTACGGCGAGCTGCGGGTGCAGCCGAAGCCGGTGGACCTGTACATCTCAACCGCCTTCGTGATGGAGACGCTGTCGATCGCACCGGTCAAAAGCGGAGTTCGGTTCGCTAACGAGCTGCCGCCGGGGCTGCCCCTTGTTCTGGCCGATGAGAACCGGCTGCGGCAAATTTTGCATAATTTATTGGAAAACGGATTGAAGTACACCGACCATGGAACGGTGTCCATATCGGCTCTGAGACAGGAGGGGACGTTGCTCGTCACGGTCAGCGACACCGGCAGGGGGATACCGCCGGAGATTATGGGCGCTCTATTTCATCCTTTCTTCCAATACGACGAAGAAGGCCCCCGCTCGCGCGTCGGCATCGGGCTCGGGCTGAGCATCTCGAAGCAGCTCGTCGAATTGCAGGGCGGCGTCATGCGGGTGGAATCCGAGGTGGGACGGGGCTCGCGGTTCACGTTCACGCTGCCGGTTGCCGAGAGCGCGGAGAACGAGGCGTCCGCGTCCGCGGAATATGCGGATTACACCGAGTATACCGAATTCGCGGAATTCCGGGAGAATCCGGCGCTGCTCTCCGCAGTCGGGGCGGGCGGCGACGGCGGCGGGGAAGCTTTTCACGTACTAATCGTCGACGATGAGCCCTCCAACCTGAAGGTGGCGATGGACGCGATCGCCTCCATGAAGCATACATATATGGCGGTGGGGAGCGGGGAGGAGGCGCTCGAAGCGCTTCGGAGCAGCAAGCCGGATCTGGTGCTGCTGGACCTGATGATGCCCGGCGTGTCCGGCCTGGACATCTGCCGGGATATTCGGACGCTGCACGGGCTGGCCGAGCTCCCGGTGCTCATGTTGACCGCGTCCGGGCAGACGGGGGATATTCTCGCCGCCTTTGCAGCCGGGGCCAACGATATTTTGCAGAAGCCGTTCGAGATTGCGGAGCTCAAGGCCCGCGTCCAGTCGCTGCTGGCGATGAAAAGCTCCTCGGAGCAGGCCGTGCGACGGGAGATGGATTTTTTGCAGACCCAGATTACGCCGCACTTCCTATACAACAGCCTGAACGCACTGGTCGGGCTGAGCTATAAGGATGTGGACAAGCTGCGTGAGACGATTGAGCATCTGACCACCTATCTTCGCGCCAAGTTCACGTTCATCTTCCAGGGCGAGGCGGTCCCGCTGGAACGGGAATTGGAGCTGGTCCGCGCCTACCTGGCGATTGAGCAGCTTCGCTTCGGCCAGCGGCTCCGGGTCCGGTATACGATTGACGAAAGTGCGCGCAGCCTTCTGCCGCCGCTGACCCTCCAGCCCATCGTAGAAAATGCCGTCCGCCACGGCATCGGGCCGAAGCCCGAGGGAGGAACGGTGGACATCATCGTCTGCAAGAGCGCGGACGGCGTGGAGATTGTCGTTGAGGATGACGGCGTCGGGATGGACGCGGACAAGCTGGCGCAGTTGGAGGAAGGACATACCGGCGGCATCGGGATCGGCAATGTCAACCGCCGGCTGCAAATGAGATACGGGCGGAAGCTGGAGATTGTCAGCAGCCCGGGTACCGGTACCCGAATTACGATCTTTTTGACGGAGGAGCATCATGTGGAGAGCCATTCTGATTGACGATGAAGAAATCGCGCTTGATGTACTGGAGATCAAGCTGAATGAGATCGGCAGCATGGCGGTCGTCGGCAAATTCCAACTGATCGCCGAAGCGCTTCGCCAATGCGAGGCATTGCGCCCGGATCTCATTTTCCTGGACATCGAGATGCCGGGAATGAACGGATTGGAGGCCGCCGAGGCGCTGCTCGCCCGTTGTCCTGACGCCGAAGTGATCTACGTGACGGCCTACCACCAGTATGCGGTAGATGCGTACGATACGGAAGCGATCGGATATCTGCTCAAGCCGGTGGCTAAGGATAAGCTGCTCAAAACGCTAGCGCGCTACGAGAAATTGCAAGCCAAAAAGCGGGGCCAAGGCGGCGAACAGGCTGGACCGGATAGAAAGGGCGCGCCGGAGGGGCCCGATGCAGTCAAGCCGGCGCTGTCGCTGAAGGTGCTGGGAAGCATGGAGCTGTATACCTCGGACGGCCGTCTGTTGACCTGGCGCACCCGCAAGACCAAGGAGCTGTTCGCTTTTCTTTGGCATCATCGGGGACAGCCGGTCTACAAATATGCCATTCTGGAGCATTTATGGCCGGACGATCAAGCGGAGCGGGGGCAGAAGCTGCTGCATACGTCGCTCTATTACTTGCGGAGCATGTTCAAGTCGGAGGGCTACGGGGAGATCGTCCGGTACGGCGACGAGCGGTACTGGCTCGACCCGGCGGCCATTCTTAGCGACCTGGAAGAGCTGCTGAAAGGACTTGAGACGGGCCTTCGCGGGGAAGACGGGCAGAAGGCAGTGGCGCTGTACGGAGGCGACTATCTGGAGACCGATCATTATCGTTGGGCGGACGCCTACCGGGTCGAGCTGCGCTCCGCCTTCATAGTCGGCCTTCTTGCCTCCCTGGGCGAAACCGGAAATGAGTCCAGGGTCATGCTGCTGCGCAAGCTGATTGAGCTGGAGCCGGGACGGGAGGAATATTACGATCTGCTGGCGGATGTGCATGAACGAATCGGCGATAGGGCCGGCGCCCGTCAAGCGCAAGCCATGAAAGAGCGGATACTGCTGGAGGAGAATTAGCGCGGAAGCGTGCTTGTATTCGATAGGAAACGGTTATCGGGTGTTTATCCGATGGCCGTTTTTTGTCGTTTTTTAGGGAATGTTGTAAAAATGTTGAGAACCGCTTTGTTACACTGGAGATGCCGGTTGGCATAATCAACCAGGTCCCCTTCTCAGGTCCCGGCAACGGGTCCGGATCGGGCTAAATCGAAAAGGAGTGAAGAAAGACAATGGCGGCGCTCAAAAAATGGCTTTCAATTATGCTGGCTTTCGTTATCATAGGAGCCATGATTCCGCAGTATGCGACAGCCGGTTCGTACGGCTGGGATCTCCGGAGTCCTTTGCCCACGCGCAATACGTTTAACGCCGTGGCTTACGTCAACAACATGTTCGTGGCGGTGGGAGAAAACGGGACGATTGCAACTTCCACAGACGGAATAACCTGGAGCAGCCAAAGAAGCAATTCCAACGCTATTCTTAACGGGGTTACTTATGGGAATGGCAAATATGTGGCGGTGGGAAACTGGGGGTATATCCTCACTTCAACCGATGGGGTCATATGGTCAAGTCAGCAAGTCGGCACCACCAATCTTCTGGGTGTCGCTTTCGGTGGAGGCAAGTTTGTGGCGGTGGGAGGGTCGGGAAAGATTCTGGTCTCAAGCGACGCATCTTCATGGACAGAAATAACAGGCGTTACAACGGATAGGCTCATGGCCATCACCTATGGCAACGGCTGGTTTCTTGCGACAGGAGCGTCCCCAACACGGGTGATCTCGGATGACGGGGTGACTTGGACTGACGGGGGCGCTTATACGAATTGGGAAGGATATACCGGCGTTGCCTACGGCAACAACAAGTATGTGGTGGTAGGCAGTCAGGGAGGGATTATTTATTCGACTTTTCTCTCGAGAACTAACTGGCAGGCGTGGGCAATTGGCAAGAACAGGGGCAGCGCCGCCATAGACGGTTTCTCTGGCGTCACTTATGGGAATGGCAAGTATGTCGCGGTGGGGATCGGTGGTAAGGTCTACACTGCCTCCAACTACGCAAACGACTGGCAAGCGCAGAGCAGTGGTACGACCAACAATCTGAATGCTGTGACCTATGGCAACAACATCTTTGTGGCGGTGGGCATTTATGGGTCGATCCTGACTTCTGCCGACGGTGTGACATGGACGAGTCGGATTCAAGGCACGACACAGCCCGTTCGAGGCATCGGTTTCTTCAATAACAAATTCGTGGGAGTAGGGTATTACGGAACGCTCCTGACTTCCAGCGACGGTGCGTTATGGCAGAAGCAAGCAATGGATTCGTCGATCAGTCTTGAAGACGTTAGCTATGGCAACGGCACATACGTGGCGTTAGGATCTGGCGGCAGAATCATGACTTCAACGGACGGAACAACCTGGACAAGTCAAGCGTCAGGCGGCGCGTGGACGGATTCTTATTATGGCTTGAGCTACGGCGAGGGGAAATTTGTAGCGGTCAAATATGGAGGCAAAATCCGGACCTCGCTTGACGGAGCAACCTGGACTGAAGTCACGAGTCCCACGACGAACACGCTCAATGGCATCAGCTATAGTCGTCATCTGTTTGTGGCGGTAGGCGCCGGAGGCACGGTCATCACTTCGCCAGATGGAGAGAACTGGACGCTGCAAACGAGCGGCACACAAGTCAATCTTAAAAGCATCGGCTACGGCAGCGGCAAGTTTGTAGCGGTGGGAGATACCGGAACGATCCTGACCTCAACCAACGGTGTGGATTGGGTCGCGCAAACCAGCGGAATACAGAGCATACTTAACGGCGTGGGCTACGGTAATGGCGCTTTTGTAACCGTGGGAAAAGACGGGGTTATTTTAACCTCGACCGACGGCATGAATTGGACGCCGCTGGCGAGCGGTACCCAGGAAGAACTTAACAAAGTCAGTTACGGCAACAACACCTATGTGGTGGTGGGTCAGAACGGAATCATTCTAAAGCGAACCGTGCAGCCGAACAGCACAATCGATCCGTCCGGCGCAAGCTTCGATAAGTATGCCTCGTCTGCGGATTATACCGATGTGAATGTTACGCTGTCCTTGAATGGAAATACACTGACCGGCATCAGTAACCAATCCTCGGTGCTGGGAGCGGGCGTGGACTATACGGTAAGCGGAAATACGGTGACGATCAAGAAGGAGTATTTGGCCGCGCAATCGGTTGGGACGACGAGGTTGGCCTTCACGTTCAGTGCGGGAACGGCGCAGACACTGGAGATTGCGGTCAGCGACTCAACGCCGCAGAATGCGACGGTGAGCTACGCGCCCGGGGATCATGGCACGATCAACAGAACGAGCGAGCAGGTGACGATCGGAGGGCATCCTTCGGAGGTGCCGGCGGTTACCCCTGCCAACGGCTACCGATTTGCAGGCTGGAGCAGTGACGGAGGGCTTACAAAGCTCAACAGCCAGCAGGTAGCGGCCACGACAGTAACGGCGGACGTTCTGTACACGGCGTACTATTCGAAGATCGTCATGGGCGATGCGGATGGAAGCGGGTCCGTAACCCCTGCCGATGCGCTGCTCCTGACCCAGCATATCAAGGGCAAGATCACGCTGACGCCGGAGCAATTGCAAGGACTGGACATGAACGGTGACGGGCGATGGGACGAAGCCGATGTAAAAGCAATTCTCGCGATCGTTGCAGGAAAGGGCTGATGAAATGCATTGGAAGAAACTGATTTCGATCATACTTGCTGTCAGCATGATACTGTCTTTCAGTACGCTGGCGGCCGGCGCACCGGACCCGAAGAACTCTCTCAAGGTAAGCAGTGCGGAAGGTAGTCCGGGAGGTACCGTTGAAGCGGCAGTATATCTGACGCCGATCGACTTAATTAACCAATATGACATTACGATCTCATTCGATCCCGGGTCACTGGAGCTGGTGCAGGGAAATGAAATTACCAACAATTTAGGCGTTAATCAAAATGGCGATACCTTCGTGCCGGATTTCTCCAATGCCGGTACGGTCAACGTACGAGCCAATCTGGTCGAATACTCCATCATGACTGATAATACGAAAGTATTCACCCTTCATTTCAAAATCAAAAATACCGCACAGCCTGGGGAACTGGCGCTGAATGTGCCCAAGCACGATCTCTATGAGGGGGGAAACCTCCCATTGACAAATGTGGAAGCGGGCAAGATCAACGTGATTGCCGGAACTCGCACCGTGACGTTCGATTCGCAGGGAGGCAGCGGGGTTGACACCATCACCCATGTGAGCGACGGTACGACGATTGCCGAGCCGGCGGCGCCGGCAAGGGCCGGCTACACGTTCGCAGGCTGGTACAAGGAAGCGGAAGGGAGGAACGCGTGGAATTTTGCCGTGGATACCGTAACGTCCGATGTGATGCTCTATGCGAAGTGGACGCGGAACGCGGCGCATATTGAGATCGGCGCAAAGAGCGGAACACCGGGGTCAACGGTTAACGTGCCGGTAACGGTAGCCAGCTCGACGTATGGAATCGGCGCTTACGGCGTACAAATCGATTTTGACTCGGCAGCGTTGGAAGTAACGAAGATTACGGGAGAAGCGGGAGACTACTTCGACTCCAACTACGATAACGGCACGGGCTGGCTAAAAGCCGTGTGGGCGGACAGTGATGCCGGAGATACGCCGATTGCAGCGGGAGAGAAGCTGTTCACCGTCAGCTTCAAAATCAAGAGCGGGACGACAGCGGGGGACAAGCCGTTGACGGTGCGGACTGAAGATTTGAGCCATTTCTCAATCTCGGATTCGCTAGCAAACGAAATGGAAGCAACACTGACGACCGGCAAGGTCACGGTGAGCGAAGGACCGGTGCAGTACACGATCAGCTTCGATACGCAGGGAGGCAGCGTGGTTAGCGGCATTACCGTAAACAGCGGTACGACCATCAGCGAGCCGACAGCGCCGACGAAAGCCGGTTATACGTTCGCTGGCTGGTATAAGGATGCGGCATGGACGAATGCGTGGAACTTTGCAGCGGATACGGTAACGTCCAATGTGACGCTATATGCGAAGTGGACGGCGATTCCGGCAGTTCAATACACCGTGACGTTCAATACGTATGGAGGCAGCGTGGTTAGCGGCATTACCGTAAACAGCGGTACGACCATCAGCGAGCCGACAGCGCCGACGAAGGCTGGCTATACGTTCGCAGGCTGGTACAAGGATGCGGCGTGGACGAATGCGTGGAATTTTGCAGCGGATACGGTAACGGCTGGTGTGACACTCTATGCGAAGTGGACGGCGATTCCGGCAGTTCAATACACCGTGACGTTCGATACGCAGGGAGGCAGCGTGGTTAGCGGCATTACCGTAAACAGCGGTGCGACCATCAACAAGCCGACAGCGCCGACGAAGGCCGGTTATACGTTCGCAGGGTGGTACAAGGACGCGGCGTGGACGAATGCGTGGAACTTTGCGACGGATACGGTAACGTCCAATGTGACGCTCTATGCGAAGTGGACGAGCAATTCTTCGGACAGCTCGGGTTCGGGCAATTCTTCATCTTCTTCTTCGACCAATTCAAGCGCAACCGTCGAGAAGCAAGATGGCCTGCAAGTCATCGTCGACGGCGTGGTGAAAGAGCAAATTGCCACAGGCGCAATTGCCAAGGAGAACGGCAAGAACGTGCTGACGGCCACTGTCGACCAAGCCAAGCTGGTTGAACAGTTGAAACTTGCGGCAGACAAATCCACCGTGGTCGTTCCTGTGACTGCCAGTGTGGAGAAGGTGTCGGTTGTATTGACCGGCGACGCGGTGAAGAGCATGGCAACCAAGCAGGTAGTCCTGGAGGTACAGACGCCAAACGGTATCTACAAGCTGCCGGCGCAGCAAGTCGCTATCGACGAGGTTTCCTCCAAACTGGGAACACAGGTCGGGTTGTCGAACATCGTCGTTCATGTGGACATTGCCAAGAGCGATGAATCCGTGGCGGATCTCGCAAAGACTGCGGCGACTCAAGGAAACTATGGAATCGTGGTTCCGCCTGTCAGTTTTAAGGTGACGGCCTTTTACAACGGCAAAACGGTAAGCGTGGAGCACTTCAGCAGCTACGTGGAACGCGAAATTCCGCTTCCCGACGGCCTCGACCCAAGCAAGGTGACAACGGCTGCGGTAGTGAATCCGGATGGCAGCGTTCGCCATGTTCCGACCTTCATCACGACTCGGGCAGGAAAGCATTATGCGGTAGTGAACAGTCTCACGAACAGCGACTACTCACTGATCTGGAATCCGAAGACATTCACGGATGTAGAGGGGCATTGGTCGAAGCAGGCCGTGAACGATATGGCCTCGCGGATGATTGTCAAGGGTGTGGATGCGTACCGCTATAACCCGGATGCTTCTATTACGCGGGCGGAATTCGCGGCGATTGTCGTACGGTCGTTGGGCTTGGCCGACAACGGCAGCAGCAGCGCATTCACCGATATCAAGCCCGGCGATTGGTATGCGGGGGCCGTAGCCAAGGCTGCGGAGTATGGCTTGATCGAAGGCTACAAGAACGGGATGTTCGATCCCGCTCAGACCATTAACCGGCAGGAAGCATTGGTGATCATGGCCCGGGCGATGAAGCTGGCGGGGCTAGAGACAACTGCGAGTGATGCAGAATCCTTGCTGTCCCCGTTCGCAGACCGGGGGGCGGTAGCTTCTTGGGCGAAGCCGGCCGTTGCTGCGGCCGTGAAGAACGGTCTTGTGAAGGGCTCGTCGGAAGGATTGGAGCCAATGGGCAATCTGACCCGGGCCGAGACTGCGGCGATTGTACAACGGTTCTTGATCAAAGCCAAGCTGATCGACAACGGGAACGCCACTCAAGGTTAAGCTGAAAAAAGCGCGGCAGCACCGGAGCGAAGACGGCGTCGATTGTGCAACGATGGTTGCAGACTGCCGAGTGGATTCGAGGCAAGCTAATCAAATTCACTTAAGCAGAAGGTGGAAGACAGAGCGCAGTAGCACTCACGAACGTAGGTGTAAAATTGAAAAAGCCTTGTCCCACAAGGTATTCGTAATGCAAATGTACAGAACCCCCATCGCTTCCCTGGCAGCGGTGGGGTCAGGGGGCAGATCCCTTAGGAGTCTGTCGGACGGAGTTACTTTTGTGCATATCGGGGTAAATCAGGATTGCGTATATTGCCTCTCACGATGCATAATTGCTGTCATTATCGGACAGACTCCTGGGTCTTAAAAAGAAAGCGTCACTACGATAATGTAGTGGCGTTTTCTTTTTATTTCATTTTTAGTATACTGAACGTATAGTTTATGTACCTGTTGTTCAAACATGCAGCCCAAAAAAGGGGAGGGTTCGGTGCAAGAAAAAGGAAAAAGAGGGCGTCCGCGTAATGTTGAAACGCAAAAGTCGATCCTGACCGCTTCTTATGATCTCTTATTGGAAAATGGATTTGGAGCGGTCACGGTAGAAAAAATTGCTGATCGTGCCAAGGTCAGCAAAGCTACGATTTATAAATGGTGGCCTAACAAGGCCGCCGTGGTGATGGATGGTTTTATGTCTGCCGCTGCGGCAAGACTGCCCGTGCCTGACACAGGTTCAGTATTCGATGATATTCTCATTCATGCCACGAATTTAGCCCGGTTCTTGACAAGTCGGGAGGGTATGGTGATTGCGGAATTAATCGGTGAGGGGCAGATTGATTCAGGATTGGCGGAGGAATATCGGGCCCGATATTTCCGGCCTCGCCGGCTTGAGGCCCGGCAACTTATGGAGCGGGGAGTTCAACGCGGGGAATTGAAGAATAATCTCGATACCGAATTAAGCACGGATCTCATTTACGGACCGATTTTTTATCGCTTGCTGGTAACAGGTGAAAAATTGGACGATTCATATGTCCAGCATTTGGTCACTAGCGCATTTGAAGGAATCCGCTCGCCCTGAACTTATGAAGTTTGGAGGTGCCATATAAACAATGATGCAGCGATACCGCCCCGTGCAGCCGCCCGGACTTCAGCACGATATGCTCCCTGCAGGCTTCAGCTACCGGGAATATGCGCCCTGCGAGAAGCTGGCTGCGTGTATTGCCTGTTTTTGGACCATAGATTCCCATGCATCCGCAGTGAACCGTATCATACCTGACGGCTGCGTAGACATGATTATCGACCGACACTCTGCCTCTGCCCGGAAGGCCGCGTTTATCGAAGGCTTGATGACCCGATATGAGGTAATGAGCTTTTCGGAGCCGCAATCTCTATTTGGCATCCGCTTTTATCCGGAGATGGCGCAGCGCCTGCTGCAATGTCCAGTCACCGTTTTTATCGGTCATCATGTCTATCTGGAGAAAGTTTGGGGAGCCAAAGCGCTGGAGATGGTCGAAGGGATTCTGTCCGCTTTGACCGTGAGGGATATGATCGACGTCGCAGAACGCACATTCCTTCGCTTGCTCTCCAATAGCGACGATTCCTCAGATCGGCTGCTGCTTGCCGGCATGCAATACTTGTATGCTAGCAAAGGGACGATTTCAATGTCGGCGTTGGCGGACAAGCTGAGTTTCAGCGAACGGCACATCAGGAGAACCTTCGATCGTGAGCTTGGTTTAGGTCCGAAGGAAATCGCAAGCCATTGCGATGAAATACGGCTATTATGATCAATCGCATTTCATTAAGAGCTTCAAGCGCTTTTACGGCTTATTGCCTACACAATTGTCGAAAACGGACTGAACAGGTCCGTTTTTTACTATTTATTCTTAGCGGAAACAGTTATATTAATCATTGAATCCATGGAAAGCCGGGATCTAACAAAAAGCAGGAGATGATACCAATGGGAATCAAGCTCGATATGGTCGGCATTGTGACGAAGGATATGAAGAAGGCGCTGGATTTTTATCGTTTGCTCGGCCTCGAAATTCCGGAAAGTGCAAATAGCCAAGTGCATGTAGATGTACAGCAAAACGGTTTCCGGCTGGCCTTCGACACGCGGGAAATCATTGCAGATGTGTACGGCGGATGGGAGGAACCTTCCGGACATCGAATTGAGTTGGCCTTTCTGTGCGGCAGCCGCGATGCGGTAGACGAGCTGTACACTAAAATTACGGAGCATGGATACAGTTGTCACCGTGAGCCCTGGGACGCCGTATGGGGACAGCGATACGCGATCGTGAAAGACCCCGACGGCAATCTAATCAGTTTGTTCGCCTAAACTTCATTGCATTGACTGTGAGAATTGTTTTAGCTAAACTATTCTTTACATGTCATTTGGATGAGGAGAAGACCATGAGCAAAACCGTTCCTATTATATCCGGCGTGTCGCTGCAAGCTCGCAATTTCAGGCTGCTGTCATTAAGTTTAGAACAGCTTACATACAATTTGGAGGTACTTGCTCCGCATCGGCATGATTGTTTTGAAATCTTTTGGGCCACCGGTGGATACGGGAAGTTTCAAATCGATTTTCAAAGGTACAGCTACTCTCCGCATTCACTCTGTCTGATTTCCCCCGGTCAAATTCACCGTTGGCTGGAAAATGAATCGGATGAGCCGCTTACAGGCCGCCTGCTTATCTTTTCCAAGGACATGCTCGCAGAAAATAATATAGATCAAGCGGACTGGAGCGCGGCATCTTTCTTCCATTTTATGGGCGGGCATCCGATCTACAATCTCAATCCCGATCAAGCTGCCGTTGTCCAGGACCGTTTTCGTTTATTGGAACGCGAACAGACGATGGGACTTAAAAATCGCGAGGCTGCCAAAATAGGCGATTAACCGGACTATTTATGGCACTTTCCCACCCGCCATTGACGTTGATAATGATTCTCGATTAAGATGTGACCAGAATCAGACATTGATTGCCTTAGGGGGATGACAAAGCGTGAGTTTGGAACATTTAATCAGGGAACGGCGAAGTATCCGGAAATTCAACAGCGTGCCGGTTTCGCAAGAGTTGGTCATCAAGCTGCTGCAAAAAGCCGAACAACTGTGTCCTTATGATGGAGAAGCACGTTGGCGCTATGTCTATGCAGGTACTCCCGAAGCGCGGGAACGGTTGGCTGACTACTTAATGGAAAAAATGCAGGAAAGCAAAATGGCCAGACTGGTTCTGGGCAAGCTGGCCGAGAGCTATCGCAAGCGTTTTGTGGAGGTGCCTGCCAACGTCATTGTGATGGCAAAGACGGATTCCGATCCGATCCAATACGATGAAGCTGATGGATAGGCTTATTGGGCCGCTGCACGACCTCCGATTTGAAATGCGTCCGGTTCCGCAGGCACTTGTGCTGGCTTTGGAAAAGACGCTGGGTGTAAGGGTTTCTTTCTATGACTGGATGTTTGATCGCAGGTATTGCCAAAAGCTTGGCGTATCGGAAAAGGAGAGAATCGTGGCCGTACTTGATTTGGGGTTTTATCCGCAAATACCGGAAGCGGCGCCATCATCGTCTCCGTCTTTAAGATGGAGCTTGCTGTAGAAATCGAAGCGCCACCCAAAAAAAACGCGAAGGCTCAATGCCGCGCGGTTTTTGGTTGAAGGCGGTCGAACCTGTCATGACCGGATTCGGCCTGTGCTGCAGGTTGCAATCCGGTTTTTCCGTATCATCCGCACGCCGAATCAGGCGTTTTTTTGCGTTTACAAAGAAAGAATTGACGTGAAAACGGTTTATAAATATAATAAAAACGTATTAGCAAAACGTTTTAGCATAACGTATTAGCACGAATATTTCATTTATATCGAAATGAGAGGGAGAAACGGATGAAAGCACTTGCCCAAGGCGTGTGGCCGACGATGGTCACTCCTTTTACAGCGGAAAACGAGGTTGATTACGAAGTTCTGGAACGGGCGATTGAGTGGTATATCGGCAACGGGGTGGACGGCCTTTTTGCGGTATGCCAGTCCAGCGAAATGTTTTTTCTGAGCCTGGAGGAGCGGGTTCGGGTTGCGGCTTTTGTCAAAGAGAAGGCAGCGGGACGCGTCCCTGTCATAGCTTCGGGCCATATCGCGGAAACGATGGAAGATCAGGTGGAAGAGCTGAATGCGATCGCCGCGACGGGAATTGACGCTTTGGTGCTGATTACGAACAGGCTGGCGCAGCAGGACGAGTCGGACGAGGTTTTCAAAAGCAACCTGGAGAAGCTGCTTGCACAAATTCCGGCGGACGTCCCGCTCGGGTTTTATGAATGCCCGTTTCCTTACAAAAGACTGATTTCCCCCGAATTGTTGAAATGGTCGGCGGACACCGGCAGATTCCTTTTTCTTAAAGATACGAGCTGCGATGTGGAAAATATAAAAGCAAAAATGGAAGCTGTCCAAGGCACAGGCCTTCAAATATATAACGCGAACACGGCGACGCTGCTGGAAACGATCAAGCTTGGAATTACGGGATACAGCGGCATTATGGCGAATTTCCATCCCGATTTGTACGTCTGGTTGATGCGTCATTGGGCGGAGCGGGCTGAGGAGGCCGAGCACTTGATCCAGTTTTTAAGCATAGCCTCCTTGATTGAAAAACAATTGTACCCGGTCAACGCCAAATATTACTTGATGCTGGAAGGCGTCTACTCCAACTACGTGAGCCGTTCCAAAAATTATCAGGAATTTACGGCGACGAACCGCCTCGAAGTCAGGCAGTTGTACGCTTTGTCCAAAGCTTATGCCAAACAGTACAAAAACTAACTCAAACAAGCCTACTTTCAGGAGGAATGATCGATGAGTACAGCGGTGTTCACGAATCGTTTGCAAGGAGATTTGCCGAAAATCGGAATCCGTCCGGTGATCGACGGCCGCCGGGGCGGTATCCGTGAATCGCTGGAGGAGCCGACGATGAATATGGCGAAAGCTTGTGCTCAATTTTTGAGCGAACATGTGCGCCATTCGTCCGGTCACCCGGTGGAATGCGTCATTGCCGATACGACGATCGGCGGCGTGGCCGAAGCGGCGAAAGCGGCGGAAAAATTCCGCAAGGAAGGTGTCGGGCTGACAATTACCGTAACGCCGTCTTGGTGCTATCCGCTCGAAACGATCGACACCGATCCTTGCATGCCGAAAGCGGTTTGGGGCTTCAACGGGACGGAGCGCCCCGGCGCCGTGTACCTGGCTTCGGCGCTCGCCGCCCACAATCAGAAGGGGCTTCCGGCCTTCAGCATTTACGGCAAAGACGTTCAGGATATCGGAGACAGCTCCATTCCGGAGGACGTGCAGGCCAAACTGCTGCAGTTCGCCAAAGCGGGATTGGCGGTGGCGACGCTGCGCGGCAAATCGTATTTGGCGATGGGAACCGTATCGATGGGTATCGCCGGCTGCATCGTGGACGAGACGTTTTTCCAGGAATATTTGGGCATGCGCAATGAGTATGTGGACATGTCGGAATTCGTGCGGCGGATGGAACGCGAAATTTATGACAAGGACGAATATCGCAGAGCGCTTGCCTGGACGAAGGAGAACTGCCGGACCGGAGCGGACGTCAACCCGCCGGAGCTGCAGCGGACGGCCGAGCAGAAGGAGCAGGACTGGGAAACGGTCGTGAAAATGACGCTCATTGCCCGCGATTTGATGATCGGGAATCCGAAGCTCGCCGAGATGGGCTACGAGGAGGAAGCGATGGGGCGCAATGCGATTGCCGCAGGCTTCCAAGGGCAGCGGGCTTGGACGGATCATTTTCCGAACGGCGATTTCATGGAGGCGATTTTGACCAGTTCGTTCGATTGGAACGGCATTCGCGAGCCTTTCATGCTGTCTACCGAAAATGACAATCTCAATGCGGTAACGATGCTTTTCGGGCATTTGCTGACGAACAGCGCGCAAATTTTTGCCGATGTGAGGACGTACTGGAGTCCGGAAGCCGTGAAGCGCGTGACCGGGCAAGAGCTGACGGGGGCGGCTGCGGGCGGCGTCATTCATTTGATCAATTCGGGGCCTGCGGCGTTGGATGGAACCGGTGAGCAAATGCTTAATGGGCAGCCGGCCATGAAGCCGTTCTGGGACATCAGCGATGAAGAGGCTCAAACATGTATGGACGCTGTGCAGTGGTGCCCGGCGGTCGATTTTTTCCGCGGGGGCGGGTATTCGACAGACTTTACGACGCGCGGCGGCATGCCGATGACGATGGCGAGGATCAACTTGATCAAGGGTGTCGGGCCTGTGCTGCAGCTTGCCGAAGGATATTCCGCCCGTCTGCCTCAGGAAGTTCACGACGCGCTCGATCAACGTTCGAATCCGACGTGGCCGACGACATGGTTCGTCCCGATCGTGACCGGAGAAGGCGCGTTCAAAGACGTGTACTCCGTTATGAATAACTGGGGCTCCAACCATTGTGCCGTCAGCAGCGGCCATGTCGGCGCCGAATTGATTACACTGGCGTCGATGCTGCGTATCCCGGTCTGCATGCACAATGTGTCCGAAGACCGCGTATTCCGGCCAAGCGCCTGGACGGCGTTCGGCATCAACGAGCCGTTGGGCGCAGATTATCGGGCTTGCTCGGCGTTCGGGCCTTTGTACCGGTAGAGCGGGGCGGCGCATGAAAAAGAAGTACGTCATTGGCATTGACTACGGTACGGAATCCGGGCGTGCGGTTCTCGTCGATGTCGATACCGCGGAGGAACTGGGCGTCCATGTGACGCCCTACCCGCATGGGGTCATCGACGAAGCTTTGCCTACTCGGGCAGGCCCCTTGAGCCGGATTGGACGCTGCAGCATCCTGGCGATTACATGGAAGTTTTGCGCCGTTCGGTGCCTGAGGAGTCTATCCGATGAACCACGTAGAAGGTATTTATCTGCAAAATGACAGTCATTACGCAGCGTAAGCGGCAATATATGCAGTCATTATTCACCCGGTATGCACAAAAGTAACTCCGTCGGACAGACTCCGAGGTGCTGCAAAGCTCAGGCATCGCGCCCGGGCATGTGATCGGGATCGGAGTTGATTTTACGGCGTGCACGATGCTTCCCGTCGATGAGGCCGGCGTGCCGCTGTGCATGAAGGAAGCATACCGCGATGAGCCGCATGCGTATGTCAAGCTGTGGAAGCACCATGCCGCACAGGGAGAGGCGAACCGCATCAATGAGACGGCGGAGGCGATGGGTTTGTCTTTCCTGGGACGGTACGGGGGGAAGACGTCGTCGGAGTGGATGGTTGCCAAAGCGTGGCAAACCTTGAACGAAGCCCCGCATATATACGATGCGGCGCATCAATTTATAGAAGCGGCGGACTGGGTCGTGTAACAAATGAGTCCCGGCACTCCGTGATGGTTGTGGAGGGGAAGTCTTTGACATGGGCGAAATTCGCCTGCTGCGAAGACAGCGCAGCCGTTCGCTAACCGGGGTGGCGCCCGCAAAACCTGCGAAAGTCAGGCTGTTGAAAAATCCCCGCGGTCAGCGGCGATAACTACAATCTGCCTGGCAGCACGAAGAAAACCTGCAAAAATACATGAATTTGCGTTCTTGATCGCTGGCCACGAACAATTCCTGCAATTGTGCAGGCTTTTCAGCGGGGACATGGGCTCAGGTTCAATTTCAGCGAAAATTCCTGCACTTTTGCAGGTTTTTCGCCAAAATAAGCAAATTCCAAAGAAAAAACCTGCACTTTCGCAGGCATTTTCCTATCAAGATGTCTCCTGCCCATTTTGTTCAGTTCAGTGACCTCACAAGGAGAGGTGCGCGCCCAGAAAAAGCGGTTGTTCCTCAAATTAGGGCCTCACTGTTTCCATTAGCCCAAACTGAGTATCGCGATTTTCTCGGGCAGCCTGGAAAGTGGGAGGTTCTCCGCGCTGCCAAGTAGATGTACCGGTTCTCCGCGCTGCCAATCAGATGTACCGGTTCTCTTCGCGCCACCAAGTAGATGTGCCGGCTCTAGTAGGCGGGTTTTGCATCAGCTCTTACAGCTTTTCTGCGCGCGCTGAGCAAGTTGGAAAAGTGTTATCCGCGGAGGGAGAACGAGGGCGGCGTGCTGCTTTCGCATCGTTCGGAGCGAGAAACTAAAGCCGGGAACCCTTGGGAAGGGGAATCCCGGCTTTTTGTTTCGCGGCCCGTACTTTCAGCGCGGTTCCGGTGCAACCGAAATGAACTTCCTCCGCTACCGGGCCGGTTTGCCATATCCAAGCTGTGCTTTGGCTGCGTCCGACATCATGTTCGGCGTCCAGGGCGGTTCCCATACGACTTGGACTTTGACGGATTTGAGGCCCAGCTGGCCTTGGAGGACGTACTTGGCGCCCCCGGCAATCGTATCGTGCAGCGGGCAGCCCGGCGTAGTAAGCGTCATGCGGACAACCAGCTCATCCTCTTTCCAATCTATCCCATATATAAGTCCGAGATCGACAATATTGACCCCCAACTCCGGATCGTTCACCTGCCGCAGCAGACCGAGAATGCGTTCTTCCGATCTTTCGTCCATATGCCATTGCTCCTTTCTTCATGTGTCAACGGGTAAACACAAGCGAGATGAAAGAAATATATCCGAGTGAAACGGCGGAAAATACGACTCCGCCGACGACTGTCAAAGTCTGCACGCCTAACATCAAACCGGAAAACAGAAGCAGCAGAGAGCAAGCAAGGGCGGTTAGGCCGGTTTGAACTCTTTTTTCTCCCAGCAGTTCCGCCAATGTCGGTATGCCGGGTTTTCCCGCTTGCGGGCCATATTTGTGCGTCCACCATAAAAATGGCACAATTTTGGATAAGTAACATAAAATCGTAAAGCCAACCCAACCCGCCAAATAGATCCAGCCGGCAAGCGTGACAAATTCGGCCGTCAATGTACGATGTGTGTTCCACGCTAAATACACCAGCATCACAGCGGCTGCGCCGGCAAGAACGCGGCTGCTCCAAACGGACCATGCGATCCCCGCACCCGGATGCCGCTTATGGCGGTATTTGCGGATCTGGGCAAGATGCCAATTATACGCGGCAAGGGCTAGCGTTATACATAGGAATGCGGCCCATTTTGCCCAAAAACCCCATTCAAACAGGAAGGCAGCTGCACCCGTTAAAACGCCGAGATTCCACAAACAAAGCGTAACACTCCGCGATCTTGTCGGAAATCCATGCGCCAAATAGAACATGGGCGCCATTTTGTAGCTGAATCCGGTAATGAGCATCCCGAACCAACCTACGGCCCCGAGCCAAATATGCGCGCCGAATAATCGTTCATGCAGCATGTTCCACTCACCCAGCGCAAAATTCAGCCCCATAGCCATGCCGGAAATCCCTGTCAAAGCCAGATACAAAACGGAGCAGGCCGTGCTGACAGTAATAGCGTCCCACTGTGCGGCGCGGAATAAGGTGACGGCCATGTTCCAGGCGAACAGGAAAATACCGATCAGCGCAATCGTTGCAAAGCCCGCGATCCAGGCAACTTTCCCTTCCGCAAAACCGTACAGCAATCCGGCTGTGCCAACCGTAAAAAACGCGTAATGAACATAAGCAAGCTTTTCACTGTAAACGTTCGACTGCAAAATAACATGAATGAGCTGGTATACGGCTCCCATCGCAATCATCGTGGCCCATCCCAATATGAGCAAATGAATGTGAAACCAGCCGGACGGACCGCGCATATAGCCGTTCATCCAATCGGCCAGCGCGGCCAGCGAAGATAGATGAAACAGCACAAACCCGGTGATTCCCGTTACAATGAACAAAAAGGGGAGTCGGAACATCGGCGTTCACCTCTTCACCTTTTGTATGGCAACACGGGCGGAGCCGTCCGGCTGCTCTTCGATCTTATACACATAGCCAAGAGCATTCAATTCCTCGATGAGAAAAGCGGGCACCCGATCATTGTGAATGATCACTTCGTCGCCAAGTCCGCACGCTTCCAGTGCGCTTAATGTGCGAATCATCGGCTGCGGCGGTTCAAGCCCGCGGTTGTCGAGTTCTATCGTCCTTCTATCGGCTGCCGCTGTTTCTTTGCACTCCGGGGCTTCTTCCGCCATTTTTGCCGTCCAATCCTCCGGGGAATCCAGCCATTTCTTGTTTTTCTTATTTACAAAAGTGACCTTCCAGTGCTGCAAGTCGATTTGCTCTGTTTTGTGGGCATACCCTTTCAGTTTCATAATCCCCAGCAAGGGAGTCGGCTTTATTGTGGCGTGCAAAACAAAGATATCGTCGATTTCTAATGAACGGACCTGATCCATAATCATTTGAAAAGGCTCCATTTTTTGCTGCAAATAAGGTCTTACATCCAATTCGAAAGTTCGCGAAGCTGCAGGTTTCATTTTGGATCACCTCCCCGTACCGAATATCGTTTATTTCGCCGGCAAGTTTTGATTACAGGTACAGTATAAAGGAGCGATGCGAGCAGCTTTGTGATTGGAATCACAATCAAGCAAAACGATATTCGGACATCGTGATATTGATCACAGATGGAATGTATCTGGTCCCGTACAATCGATGTAAAAGAACGTCGGGAGTGAGAGCCGAATCCGCTGCCCGGGATATCGGGCGAGCGGCTCTTGCTGCCGATCCAAGGAGGTACTGCACCATGAAGTCGGAGTTTGTTTTGGATATATGTTTTATTCGTGAAAGAAGTTTGGAGGATCGGTTCATCCAATCGGTAGAATTGCTGCTGGAGAACCTATTTGCCGGCAAAGCGCGCTGGAATGCGGCTGAAAAGCAGGAAGAAGGGCTGGACATTGTCATCGCCGAAGTTGCAGGGCATGGAGATTGGGAGGAAGAGGAGGACATGATCCGGTATTTGAAAGAGCATGCGCCTTCCCATTTTTGGGAGTGGCTGCAAGGATACCGGCTGGAGATCGATGTGAAGCAGAAGGCGGAATGCAGCCATTGCGGCAAACATGCATCCGCGGCAGGAGCTTCATGATCGGGCGGCGAGCGCTGTCATCAAAATGCGCATAATGCCGGAACATGCAAAGAAAGCGCCGGGTTAGAGGGACTGAGCTGAGACTGAGCTCCCTAACCCGGCGCTCTTTTTGCGCTGTCTTAAAAACGCGGCGATTGCGGCCAATGCGGCGGCTTGTCTCGATCGGGAATGACAAACGAAATCGTCGTTCCCACGTTCGGCTGGCTCCGAATCGTTAAGCCCCGGCCGTACCGCTGCGTCAATCGGCGGTTCGTATTCAGCAGACCGATGCCTCTTTCGTTCTTTCCGGCCTGGTCAAGCAGCTGGCGGACTTTTTGTTCGTCCATGCCTTTGCCGTCATCCTTGATCTCAAAAAGGGTGGCGCGCTCCAGGCGGGCAATCTGGATATACACCGTGCCGCCTCTGGTTCTGCTGAGCAGGCCGTGCTGGACCGCATTTTCGACCAATGGCTGCAGAGTGAGCGGCGGAAGAAGCAGATCGATGTCAGGTTCGATATCCCACTGGACGGACAGCCGCTCCTCAAAGCGTTCCTGCTCGATAAACAGATAGGCCCGCACCAACTCCAGTTCATGGGCGAGCTCAACCAGCTGCTCCGAATTCAAAAAGTCGATGCTGATTCGCAAATACGATGTAAAAGCTTCTGTGAGGCTGCGCATTTTGTCCGTGCTGATCTCGCTTAACGCCATAATGGCATTGAGCGTATTGAACAGAAAATGGGGATGAATTTGCGCTTGCAAATAGGCGGCCTCCATACGCAGGCTTTCGTTGATCGACTGCTTTAACGTCGTCAGCGACCGGACGCGGTATTTCAGCTCCATGGCGTCGACCGGCTTGGCGATGTAATCGTTGGCTCCCGACAAGAAGCCGGAATAAATATCTTCGGGCTGGCTGCGCGCAGTCAGCAGCAAAATCGGCAGCTCCGAGCTCGTGAAGCGCTCCCGCACAAGGCGCGTCAGCTCATAGCCGGACATATGCGGCATCATGACGTCGGCGATCAGCAAGTCCCACGGCTCCGTACCGAGCAGCTCCAGAGCTTCCTGGGCGGACATGACGCTTTTGATGTTAAACGGGTCCGCGGAAAAAATGCTGGCCAGCACCCGCAAATTTACCGGATCGTCGTCCACGGCAAGTATGTTCAGCCGATCGGCAGCAGGGTGCACGTCCCTCATAACGGCGGCCTCGGCGCTCATAACGGCGGCCTCGGCGGCAGCGGCATTCCCGATAAACAGCCCGCCGGCGGCTTCCATGTACGACTCGGCTCCATGGTCGGTATGCGACAGCGGGAAAGCGTCGCCTGAATGCTGGGCCAAAGGGAGCGTAAAGCTGAACACCGAGCCTTGCCCCGGCTCGGACTGCATGGACAGCACGCCGCCATGCAGCTCCACAAGCTGCTTGCAGATGCTCAGTCCAAGCCCGATGCCGCCGCCGCTTATTCCTTGCGGTCCTTGCTCGTACGGCAAAAATATGCGCTCTCGCGTTTCCACATCCATCCCGCATCCGGTATCCGTCACATGGATGACAGCTTGACCGTTTCTGACTTCCGCCGAAATCGTCACCGTGCCATAATCGGTGTATTTAATGGCGTTGTGCAGCAGGTTGAATAAAATTTGCACAAGCCTCTGCTCATCGGCAAAAACGGGCGGCATGGATTGTGCAATATCCA
This sequence comes from Paenibacillus sp. sgz302191, assembly GCF_057749925.1. NCBI lineage: Bacteria > Bacillati > Bacillota > Bacilli > Caryophanales > Paenibacillaceae > Paenibacillus > Paenibacillus sp. sgz302191. Next base: position 166,007 of record NZ_JBYLHY010000010.1, on the reverse strand, counting down.
TTTTCAGCCGGACGGGCGTGCCGTCGGTCATAAATTCAAGCATGTCGATAACGCCGGAAGCGACCGACTGGATGCCCAACGGTTCCTGCTTAAGCGCGATCCGCTTGTCTTGAAGCCGTGCGATGTCAAGCAGATCGTTCAGCATATGCGACATTCGGCGGCTGATCGTAATCAGCAGCTTCATCTCATTGAAGCTTTTTTCGCTCATCGTATGCTTTTCATTCGTCACGACGGCTTGGGCGATATTGATAATACCGTGCAGCGGCGTCCTCAGCTCGTGCGAAGTGTTGGCAAGAAATTGGTCTTTCAGCTTGTCGGCGGCCTGGAGCTGTTCGTTAAGCTTGGCGTTTTCCTCAGAATTACGGAAATACCGCTTGAACCAATAAGCCGAAAACCCGACGATCGCGGCGATGACATCGATTGGATAATACAACCGGATCGCCGTTCCGTTATGATAAATCACGCCCCAGATGACGCTGGACAAAATGCTGACGGCTGCAAACAGCAGGAATACGGAATCCTTATGATTTCTGAGAATCATCGTTCCGATCAGCCAGACAAACCAAACTATCGGGAACATATACAGAACCGCAAAAAAGTTGACTGAGGCCGGAGCATAAATATGCTGCGCCGACGCAGCCAGCACAAATGCCGAATAAAGGCCAAGCGCAGCTGAATAGCCGTAGAACAGTTTGACGCGTTCCGCATAGCCGGAGAAGCTTCTTGCCATAAGGAGTATGAAAAAGGGCAGCCATATATAGGATAGAAGCTTGATTTTCAGAGCCCACGTGTAATTGATCGGAAACCAGATCAGCAGCAGCGTTTCGTGGTCGGCCGCAATCGATACGCTGACGGTAACAAGCAGCAGAAAGAACACCAGGAACGCCTTTTGCCGGGGATTGAAAACGTACAGTATGCAGGCATACAAGCCGTGCAGCAGCAAAATGACGAACGTGACGAGCTGAAAACCGATAGAGTACCAATGCTCGGTATCAATGGCCGCCTGCGAGCCGAAGTGAATCGATCTCGTAATTCCGCCGTTCCGCGGATGGTCGAAATTGGCAGCCTGTATAATCAGTTCGATGTCCGCTTGTCCGTCTGCGGTATAAGTGGCCGTGTAAGAGACCGACTTCGGCTTGTACAATTCCGCTTGCACAGCCGGCCGCCCGATTGCGGACTCGACTTTTCCGTTTATTTCAACCATAGAGGCGGTTTCGATCTCCTGAAACCAGAATCCGTACGGCTCATCTATGGGCTTATCGATCAAAATGCGCAGCCGGTACGTTCCGTAGCCGAACGACGTGTCTCCCGCTTCGGACAAAGCGCCGCTCCAATCGCCCGGAACTTGAACATAGCGCGGCTTGCCGGCGTTTTGGCGCAGCAGGTCTTCATGCGAAACGAACTTGCCCGGATAAAATTCCCATTCGCCGTCCAGCGGGATGGAATGCGACTGTTTAAAATTCCAGCTGCGCAAATCCACTACGCCGCGCAACGCTTGCGGATGCTCCGGGGTAGCGACGATCCCGAACCAAATCAGCCGCAATCCAAGGAGTACGGCAAGAAACAACAAAATAAAAGCTGCATATTTCAACATATAGTTGCCTTGTTTTGTATTCATAATTTTAATAATTCTACGTAAAGTCAGTTTTTCCTTTTAAAAGCTTGCCGATCGTCTTCCCCGGTTTTATCCCGGCGAGCAGTTGAAAAACGCTCGATTTTGAGCAAATTGACATGGTATGGCAGTTGAAAGTATAGATTTGGCAGTGCTTTTCGGGCCAGGATCGTGGTGTCAGTCAGGCCACTAACGAATGTACAACGACTAAAGCCAGTATCGAGCCGCTCGTGCAGCGGGCCGTTATGCTTTGCTTTGGCTGAGGAGAGGAGCCGCCTGCTCAAGTTTGCCGCGGCCGATGCCGGAGACCATGACATCCGGTTTACTGCTCCCGGATAGAGCAGAAAGCACATCCTGCCCGGCAGCGTGAAGAAAAGCTGCAAAAGTGAGACTATCGATCGCCCCGCCCGTTTACGCTGCGCCTCAACCTGGCAACGTGCGAAAAGCCTGCAAAAGTGCATCTTTTTGCTCCCCGGTGCGCTTGCCTACGACAAATTCCTGCAAATCTGCAGGTTTTTCCGCCCAAACTCCCACTCTAGCCCAAATTGACCGGAAATTCCTGCACAATCGCAGGCTTTTCGCTAAACCGGGCCGTTTCCACCGAAAAAAACTGCACTTTTGCAGGTTTTGCGGGATGTGCCGGCCGCCGCTTAACGAACCAGTACCAGCTAACACGCCATGGGTACACCACGACACAAGTTGATCTGCCATAGTGGAACTATCGATCGCCCCGCCCGTTTACGCTGCGCCTCAACCTGGCAACGTGCGAAAAGCCTGCAAAAGTGCATCTTTTTGCTCCCCGGTGCGCTTGCCTACGACAAATTCCTGCAAATCTGCAGGTTTTTCCGCCCAAACTCCCACTCTAGCCCAAATTGACCGGAAATTCCTGCACAATCGCAGGCTTTTCGCCAAACCGGGCCGTTTCCACCGAAAAAAACTGCACTTTTGCAGGTTTTGCTTGCTGCATCGATCGACTGCCGTCATGCAGCGCGACATCACGCGCTGGGCAATGCGCGCGGCGCGCCAGCCTTGCCCCGGGCAGCATCCCGGTTGCCCTGCCGAAGTGTCGGGACTTTCCCGGCACTTTCTGCATGTTGCTTTTGTCAACGCTTGGAATTGGGCCACGTCTGCCGAGCCTCATATTAATTTGATATTGATAATCATTATCATGTATAATGGTGCCAACAAATGCTGTGAATATTTTGGAAACGATAACTATTCTTTAGGAGGCAGCGGCATGACACAGGCGTTGGAGCTTTACGATATAACGATTATTGGCGGGGGGCCGGCCGGGCTGTATGCGGCTTTCTACAGCGGCATGCGCGATATGAAAACGAAGCTGATCGAGGCGAAGGAGGAACTGGGCGGCCGGTTGAGAATTTATCCGGAGAAAATGATTTGGGATGTCGGAGGCGTCACGCCGATTCGCTGCGAGCATCTCATTCAGCAGATCATCCAACAGGCGCATACGTTTGATCCGACGATCGTATTAGGCCAGCAGATCAGCGGACTGGAGCGGTTGGAGGATGGCACGATGGTACTTACGGCGGAAACGGGGGAGCGGCACCATACAAGGACTATTATTCTTGCATTGGGATACGGCGTGTTGAAGATGACGAAGCTGGAGATCGAAGGAGCCGACCGCTATGAAGTAACCAATCTGCATTATACCGTGCAGGAACTGGAAGGCTTCCGCAGCAAGCGGGTGCTCATTTCCGGCGGCGGCGATTCCGCAGTCGATTGGGCCAACGAGCTGGAGCCTATTGCGGCAAGCGTAACCGTGGTGCACCGGCGCGACCGTTTTGGCGGACATGAGAAAAATGTGAAGCGAATGCAAGAATCGTCGGTCGATGTCCGCACGCCGTATGCCGTGATGCAACTGCATGGCGCAGGGGAAGCGATCGAAGCGGTAACGGTCGCCCTCGTAGATCCGGACGGCAGCTTGACAGACCAAACGGAGCGGCTGGAGGTAGATGCCGTAATCGTAAATCACGGGCTGCGCGGTGATTTCGGTTCAATTGTCGACTGGGGAATGGATATGGGGCAGTGGAATATCAATGTGAACGAAAAGCTCGCGACCAATTTGGCGGGCATTTTTGTGGCGGGAGATTCGGCGAATCACCCGAGCAAGGTGAATCTGATTGCCGGAGCGTTCACCGATGCAGCGTTGGCGGTCAACAGCGCCAAGCTGTACTTGGAACCGGAAGCGCCGAAAGCGGCATACGTTTCCTCGCATAATGCCAAGTTCAAGGAAAAGAACAAGGCGCTTGGCGTAGTGGAAGAGGAGGCGTGAGGCGGAGGGCAGCGAGGTAGCGACCAAGATTGCGTTTTGAATAGGATGCATGTTCGGCTCATGCGTATAAAAGAACTGCGGCTCAAAAAAAGGGGACGTTATGAAACGAACGGCGCTTTTTTTGGTTCCGGGGCTTTTTGGATCGATGAGCGATGTCATTATTCCGGGAACCGAGGATTGGAGTTTTGGCATGGCCGGAGCCGTATACGAGCCGTTTGTTCTCCTTTTGGAAAGCTTGGGTTACCGGCGAAATGTAAATTTGTTTATTGCTTTTTATGATTGGAAGCGGCGAATCCCGTATTCTGCGCATGCTTGATTGCCGGCATCGGCCAAAGCACGATTCAATATCTCCGCCGGGCGGATTCGCATCCGTCAGCGACAGCAGGGGCGGGAGAGAGGTTGGAGACGGTTGACAGCAGCGCCGGAGACGGCAATGTGATGGTGGAAAGTGTTTTTCTTTTGGAAGGAGATCCGTATAGGCCGAACTTCATATTTTCAAGGCGCTGCAGCCGGCGATACACCCTTGGCTCAGCCATAAACAACCGCGTGACGCTCGGGTTTCCGGGTGTTTTTTTGTTTTTTTCGGGTGCGAAAGCGGTATCTAGCCTGAAACCGTTTTGCATTATATTATAGATATTGTTCTCTGCTGCATCATCGCCAGATCAAGCTGCTTGGCACGATGCAGAGGACGGAAGACGTTCCCTCATTTTTATGCAATGGAGGCTTTTGTTGTGAATAACGTTGTCTCGGAGTGGGCCGAGTCCCACTTTCCATTATATACGGCTGACAGCATCCATTCGCTGTACAGCACCACGAAATTGCCGGAGTACAGGATTCATGAGCGTTTAACGGTGCTGATTGCGATTGCCGGCGGCAAGGGCACCCTTCGGATCGACGAAGATCAAGTTTACGAGCTTATGGAAGGAAGTGTCATCCTGCTCCCGGCGCTTAGCGATGCAACTATCGTAGCGAATGTTTTACAGCCGCTTCATGCTTACAAGCTTACAATCAGCACCCGGGAGCAGGCGATGCCGCTGCCTGAAGGCGCAATGATGCGGAAAAGCGAGGTGGTCGCAAGCTCCAATATTCAGTTGTTCCCTTATGAACCTGAGATTGTGGCTAATGTGGAGGAGCTGTATATCCACCGGTTACCCGCCAGCGAAGTCCGCCATGTGCGCAATCAAATTATGTTCCACCAAATCATTCTTCAACTGCTGGAGCGGCAGGAGGCCAAGTACGCAGCTAGTGAGCAGCCGTCCATGAAGCGCAGCATCGCTTATTTGGAAAACCATTTTAGCGAAAAAATTACCCGCGAGCAGTTGGCCGCAATGGCAGGCATAAGCCGATCTCACTATTCCATCCTGTTTAAGCAGCTTACCGGCTTTTCTCCCAACGAATACTTGTCCCGACTGCGCGTTCACCGGGCAAAGGAGCTATTGATCGGCGGCTCGGGCACGCTTAGGGAGATTGCGCTAAAGGTGGGCTATAAGGATGAATTTTATCTCAGCCGCCGTTTTAAGCAGCAGACGGGAGCGGCGCCTTCCGGCTACAACCGCGGATCGTTCCAGCGCGTGGCCGTATTGCTTGCGCCTTACGCCAGTCATCTGCAGCTGCTTGGCTTGGAACCGGCCGTCATCATTTCGGAAAGCAGCGAGTATGTGAATATTGACGGTCTGCAGCCGTCGCAAACGATCATGTTTGTCAATACGAACTGCTCTGCCGAGCAGGTGAATTCGGTATTGCTCGAGACCGACATCGAGCTGATTATTGCGGCAAAAGAGCATTTGCAGGAATACGGGCTGAATCCCGGACAATTGCGGGCCGCAGCGCCTATCGTGGAAGTTTCATGGATGGAAATGGGATGGAAAGAGCACCTGCGTCTTATCGCCCAGGCTATTCAGAGAAGCGATCGGGCAGAGCGGTGGTTGGCCGTTTTTGAACAGGAAGAGCAGGCGGCCCGTTCATTGGTGCAGCAAAGCGCAGCCGCTAATGAAATCGTAACGATTTTCGTTATTAAGCCGGAAGAACTGCTCGTATATGGAGCGCGCAATGTCGGATACGTGATGTATCAATCGCTTGGGCTGCGGCCTCCGGCAAAGATCGGGCAGAACATGGACAAGTTCGGAGATCGATTTCATTCCGTTTGCATCGAATTATCCGAGCTTGCAGATTATGCAGGGGCTCGCTTGCTGGTTGTTGTATTTCCCGATGACAAAGGCTCCACGGCCCATTCCGAAACGGTATTCCAGTCCCGTGAGTGGAACAGCCTTCCCGCCGTACAGCGGAACTGCGTGCATCTGCTTGATCTGGATGAATGGGTCCCTTACAACCCGATCTCGATTCGATTGCAGGTTCAACGCGCAGTAGCTTTATTTACCGGTAACCATTAGTCCAAGCTAATTTTCAAACAAAAAGGCATGGTTCGGCGCATAACGTATCCATATAATAGGGTATGTAATTGAGAATGATTTTCATAATCGAATCGCAGCATAGCTTTTGGAAAGGGAGAGAGTCATTTTATGAAAAAGCTTTTTATTCCGCTTGCACTTTTTGGTCTGATTGTATTGAGTGCTTGCGGTGGAAATCAAGCGGGCGAAGCCGCTAACGGCAAAAGTTCGCCGTCCCCCGCGCCTTCCGCGAAATCGGAATCCGGCAAATTTACGTATCAATCGGAGAACGGGCCGGTGGAGGTTCCGTCCAATCCCAAGCGCGTCGTTGTGCTTACCCGGTTTTTAACGGGCAACGTTATGGCGCTCGGCGTGCCTCTGGTCGGAGCAGACGAAATGTCCAAGACCAACCCGAATTTTGAAGAGAAGCTGAAAAATGTCCAGGCGGTTACGGACGAAAGCGTCGAGAAGATCATCGAGCTGGAGCCGGATCTCATTATCGGGCATTCGGACATTAAAAACATCGATAAGTTCAAAAAAATCGCCCCCACGGTTACTTATACTTACGGAAAAGTCGATTACTTGACCCAGCAGCTGGAAATCGGCAAATTGTTGAACAAAGAAAAGGAAGCGCAAGCCTGGGTCGACGATTTCAAAGCGCGGACCAAACAGGCCGGTGAAGAGATCAAGGCGAAGCTCGGCGCAGATGCGACGGTCTCGGTCATCGAGACGTTCAATAAGCAGCTCTACGTCTATGGCGATAATTTTGGCCGCGGCACCGAAATTTTGTATCAGGCATTCGGGCTCCGCATGCCCGAGAAAGTCAAGGAAGCGACGAAAAAAGACGGTTATTTTGCCGTATCGACGGAAGTGCTGAAAGATTACATGGGCGATTACGTTATTTTCAGCAAAAACGCGGACGAGGACAATTCGTTCCAAAATACCGAAACATACAAAAACATTGCCGCAGTCAAAAATCAACGCGTCTACGAGGCTAATGCCAAAGCATTCTACTTTAACGATCCGCTCAGCATGGAATACCAATTGCAATTTTTCATTAAAAGCTTTCTCGGCCGTTAGATGAGAGTCCGATGAAGAATAAACGACATTCCGTACCTTTTTTCTATAAAATCTTTGGCAGCGCGTTGGCGCTTGTTGTATGTTTCGTCATCTCCATGATATTCGGCGCAGCGGAAACGACGTTCCGCGACCTGTGGCTTGCCCTGACCTCCGGCGTGAAGGACGAAAATATCCTTATCCTGCGCGAAATTCGGCTGCCCCGCGAGCTGGCCGCGATTCTGATCGGTGCTGCTTTTGCCGTGTCCGGCGCCATCATGCAGGGGGTCACCCGCAATCCGCTGGCCGACCCGGGCCTGCTCGGCCTGACTTCCGGCGCCAACATGGCGCTCGCGCTCGCTTTTGCATTCATCCCGGGGCTGAATTACTTCGGCATCATGGTGGCCTGCTTCCTCGGCGCCGCTCTGGGAGCGGCTTTGGTCCTCGTCCTCGGCTCGATGCGCCGGGGCAGGCTGTCCCCGATCCGTATCGTGCTGGCCGGCGCCGCCGTTTCCTCATTTCTGTACGCGATCTCGGAGGGCGTCAGCATCATTTTCAAAATTTCCAAAGACGTGTCCATGTGGACTGCCGGGGGGCTGATCGGAACGACATGGGGACAGCTTCAGGCGATTGCTCCGGTGATCCTCCTTGGCATTGCGATAGCTCTGATTCTGTCCAACCAAGTGAGCATTCTCAGCCTCAGCGACGAGGTAGCGACCGGACTGGGGCAAAAGCTGGTGCGGATCAAAGCCATCCTGTTCATCCTTGTCGTCGTGCTTACCGGCGCAGCGGTTGCGCTCGTCGGGAACATGGCTTTCGTAGGGCTGATGATTCCGCACATCGTCCGCAAAATAGTTGGCACGGATTACCGGTACATCCTGCCTTTCTCGGTTTTTGCCGGCGCCACATTCATGCTGCTGGCGGATACGCTGGGCCGCACGATTCATCCGCCTTACGAGACGCCGTTGGCGGCCATCGTGGCTATGCTGGGCTTGCCGTTCTTCCTGTTCGTCGTGCGTAGAGGGGGGAAAGCTCTGTCATGACTTTGTCCGCTCTCATTCGAAAACAACGCCTGATTCTGCTCGCCGGTTCAGTGCTAATCGTTCTGACCGCTATAGTCAGCATGGGCGTGGGATATTCCTCGCTGTCATTTGACAGGCTGATTCCTGTTTTGTTCGGCCACGGCACCTTCAAGGAACAATTCGTTCTGTTTTCCGTCCGGCTGCCGCGGATTTTGATCACGCTGTTGGCGGGCATGGCGCTTGCGTTGTCCGGCTCCATTTTGCAAAGCGTCACCCGCAACGACCTGGCCGACCCGGGCATCATCGGCATCAATTCCGGCGCAGGCGTGGCGGTTGCCGTCTTCTTCCTGTTTTTCCCGATCGACGTCGGGACGTTCGTCTATGTGCTGCCGCTGGCCGCCTTTATCGGCTCGTTGGTTACGGCTGCCCTCATCTATCTGTTCTCGTACAGCCGAACGCGCGGACTTGATCCAATCCGGCTCGTGCTGGTCGGGGTCGGTTTCTCCCTCGCTCTGTCGGGGATCATGATCGTGATCATTTCCTCGGCGGAACGCTCGAAGGTCGATTTCATCGCAAAATGGATTGCGGGCAATATTTGGGGGACGGACTGGCCGTTCATTTGGGCTTTGCTTCCGTGGCTGATCCTGCTTATACCGTTCACCTTGTTCAAGTCGCTTCGGCTCAATCTTCTTGGTTTGAGCGAAGTGTCGGCGATAGGCATCGGTCTCAAGCTTGAACGGGAGCGCATCGTCCTCATTTTGACCGCTGTCGCCGCGGCCGCCTCTGCGGTATCCGTCACGGGAGGCATCGCGTTCATCGGGCTGATGGGCCCGCACATTGCCAAGGCACTGGTCGGCCCGCGCAATCAGCTGTTCATTCCTGTCGCCATTCTGCTCGGCGGATGGCTGCTGTTAACCGCTGACACGGTCGGCCGCAATCTCGTCGATCCCGACGGTATTCCCGCGGGCATCATGGTGTCGCTGATCGGTGTGCCGTATTTCGCTTATTTGCTGCTCAGAAAATAGCCGCAGGAGTCATGGAACAAGGGAATTCAGGTCGTTCAAGCGAATAAGTTATCTGAAAAACCTGCAAAACGGGAGGCGGCTTATGATGAGATTGAAATGCGCAATTTTGGACGATTACCAGCATGTCGCCATGCGTATGGCTGACTGGTCGGCGATTGCCGACAAGGTGGAAGTTGTGCCGATTCACGATCATATCGAAGGTGAAGATAACATTGCACGTGCGATATGCGATTGCGATATCGTTGTTATCATGCGGGAACGCACGCCGTTTCGCGCGTCGCTGTTTGAACGCTTGGATCGTCTGAAGCTGCTGATTACGTCCGGGATGCGCAACGCCTCTATCGATTTGGCCGCCGCTGCAGCCCACGGAGTTACGGTCTGCGGAACGGCAGGCCATTCCGAGCCGCCGACGGAGTTGGCCTGGGCTTTGATTCTAGGTTTGGCGCGCGGCATCGTGCCCGAAAACCGTTCATTTACAAATAACGGACCTTGGCAGACAACCGTCGGCGCAGACCTTCATGGAAGTACGCTGGGGCTTCTCGGACTCGGCAAAATCGGCGTCAAAATGGCACATATCGGACAGGCTTTCGGGATGAAAGTAGCGGCTTGGAGCGAAAATTTGACCCAAGAGAGAGCGGATGCTGCTGGCGTTTATTTGGCCGGTTCCAAAGAAGAACTGCTTGAAATGAGCGATTTCGTTTCCGTTCATCTTGTGCTCAGCGAGCGGACCAAAGGTTTAATCGGCACCAAAGAGCTGCAGCTTATGCGCCCGACTTCCTACCTCATCAATACGTCGCGTGCGCAAATCGTAGATCGGGAGGCTCTTATTGCGGCGCTTCAAAACAAGCGGATAGCGGGAGCGGGTATCGACGTATTCGAAATCGAGCCATTGCCGGAAGATGACATATTGCGGACTTTACCGAACTTGCTTGCAGTGCCGCATCTGGGGTACGTAACACAAAGAAATTACCGGACCTACTTCAGCGAGGCCGTACAAAATATTCAAGCGTTCATCGAAGGTTCCCCGATCCGCAAGCTTTCTTCCTAAACCAAAGGGGCGAAAACTGAGGCGCGAATAGCGGCCAAAAACACAAAAAAAAGCTCTCAGGATCGATAGATCCCGGGGCTTATTTTTTCATTTACCATGCGAGTATGCCGGAGATGCTGTGTCTCATTGCCAAATTAGGAATCGTAGCTCAGCTCCATTTTGCGTGTAAGGGAGGGCGTGCGGCCTTTGTATTTTTTGTACATTTTCGTAAAATAGTTAGGGTTGCAGCAGCCGACTCTTTCTGCGACTTCGGTGACTGAAAGGTCGCCGGAGCAAAGAAGGCGTTCCGCTTCATTCATGCGCTGCTGATTGACGTAGTCGATAAAAGTGCGCCCCGTTGCATTTTTGAACATTTTGCAAAAGTGGTAAGGGTTCAGATTAACGAGCCGGGCTGCATCGTTCACGGACAATTTGTCCGCGTAATGCTCCTCGACGTGAAGAATGAGATGCTTGAACCGGTCCATGCTCTTGCTGCCGGCGGCGGTCCCTCCCAGCCCTTTTTCGGGCAAGAAGGCGCGTGACAGCAGTGTGAATAGCAAATATAACTGCGATTTCATGACTAACTCATAACCGGGAGAACGGCGTTCGAATTCTTCGATCAGTTGGAGAATCAGCTTGCGATAAGGGGCGTTTGCTTCATTCCGGCCGTCGAACTTGACCGGGAAGCGAAGCCGTCCCTCCAAATATGGCGCCATATATCGCTCGTGCGCCTGGTCAAAGGAGAGGCCGGCGAGCAGCGAGCGGTTGAAGACGATCGCCAAGTACTCGACCTCGTCTTCACAAACCGCATAACCGACATGCAGCGCGCCAGACGGAACGATCAGCAGATCGCCGGGTTCGATTTCGTGCGGCTGGCTGTCGATGTGAAAGGCTGCCCGGCCCTGCACGAGGTAAATAAGTTCAAAATGATCGTGCCAATGCAGATAGAGGGCGCAGCGCCCCTTCGGGCCGGCCGGTATGATGTTCCGGAAAACGTTCAGCGGATAGTCGCCGACGGTCAGCCAGGTATCCTCTTTAAGCTCGTTAGGATGCGTCACAACCGAGCCTCCTTTCTCGCAAGATCGGACTAGAAAAACACAAGATTGTATAGAGATAATCAGAACAAACCTGACTATAATTGGGGTATTCACCTTCATTATAGCTTAAAATAGGAGTGATTGAGGACAAATGAGCAAATATAAGGTAGCTGTCGTCGGCTGCGGAGGGATGGCCCGTACTTGGGTCGAATACGCGATTGAACGCGAGGATGCGGAGATCGTTGCATTTGTCGATATTAAGCTGGAATTTGCGCAAGCCATGGCGGATCGTTACGGCTTGACCACAGCCGGGATTTATACCGATCTCAAACAGGCAATCACGGAAACCGGCGCTAACGTCGTGTTTGATGTGACGATTCCGGCCAGCCATTTTAACGTTTGCAGCACGGCCCTTCAGTTGGGGAGCCACGTATTCGGCGAGAAGCCGCTCGCGGCGACAATGCCCGATGCGTTGGAATTGATCCGCATTGCCGAACGTACGGGCAAGTCTTTCGCCGTCATGCAAAATCGGCGGTATGACGCGAACATCCGTGCATTGCGCGACTTGATCGGGAACGGAACGATAGGCCGCCTCGGTTATATCGGCGCGGATTTTTTCATCGGCGCCCACTTTGGCGGTTTTCGCGATGAGATGGCAAGTCCGCTTATTTTGGATATGGCTATCCATACGTTCGATCAAGCGCGTTTCATCTCGGGGGCGGACCCGGTTTCCGTATACTGCCACGAATTCAATCCGCCGGGTTCATGGTATGAGGGCAGTGCGGCTGCGATCTGTATTTTCGAAATGTCGGACGGCTCGGTATTCTGCTACCGGGGCTCGTGGTGTGCGGAAGGCGCAAACACTTCCTGGGAATCGTCCTGGCGGGTAACCGGGGAAAAGGGAACCGCGATCTGGGACGGCCGCAATGCGCCTTACGCCGAGGTCGTCATCCCGGGCGCAGGCGATCAAGCCGGCAAGTTCATACGCGACACGGAGACGGTGCAGGCTTCGTTCCGCTGGGACGGCCGCTTGGGCCACCACGGCTGTCTCGACGAAATGTTCGCTGCCGTCGAAGAAGGCAGACGCGCAGAAACCGACTGCCGCGACAACGTCAAGAGCATCGCCATGGTGCTCGGCGCCATAGAAAGCGCAAAAACCGGGCGAAAGATCGACCTGAGCACTTATTATTGAGAGTTGTCGCCGGTGGAGAGCAGCGGAACGATCAGGAACCGGGAAGCAGCGGACACGCAGCTACTCCCCGACCGCTCGATGGGCCGCCCCGAAAAGCAGTTCAACCTGCTCCCGGGGCGGCCTTGTTTATATAAGTGGGGCCCCACACGCCAGAGCCGATAGGTCGGCCGCCCGGCGGTCGTGCAGCGCAACACCGCGCGCTGGGAGTGGTGCGTGGTGCGCCCAATCAGCCTGGTTGCGCGAAGAAAACCTGCAAAAGTGCAGTTTTTGCTCGATGGATACGCTGGCCACGGCAAATTCCTGCAATTGTGCAGGCTTTTCGCCGCGAACAGGGGCTTGGATTCATTTTCAGCGAAAATTCCTGCACAATTGCAGGCTTTTCGCCAAAATGAGCCATTTCAAAGGAAAAAACCTGCACTTTCGCAGGCTTTTCCCTTTGGCCTGCCGCCAAGCCGCCTCATATACGGCGGCGCAGCTCGCGCCGGAGGAGACACGCGTTGAGAAAGAGAGGTTAAGCCCCAAATGAGGCGCCCATCTGACGTCACTTTCTCTAAAGTCTGATTTTGCGCGTTTCTGCGCGTTAGTCGCCTAAGACGCGCTTCACAGCACTAAGTGGACTGGAACCGGCTGGCGTATTCCGGTGCGTTTGATTTTCAAGATAAGTGCCTGTGATGCCTTGACAAGCAAGCGTTAACAAAGTGAGGACATATGTCCTTTCTCAATGGCCTTGATCTGTCATTTAATTAAGTACAGACAGAAATTGAGGGGAGAGGCCATGAAAGGGAGTTTATTTGCGTTATTAGGAGGGGTGTTTCTTACCCTTCAAGGAGCAGCCAATGCCCGGATTAGCCAAGATATAGGCACATGGCAAACGGCGGCGATAACCCAGTTGACGGGATTTGTGACGGCTCTGCTTATTTTGCTGTTCGTCCGCGACGGCAAATGGCAAGGATTCAAGCAGGTGAAGCCGTTATATTTATGCGGCGGCGCTTTTGCGGCTGTCATCATTTTCACCAACGTCACGGCTATTCATCAGATCGGCATCACCCTTTCGGTATCGGCTCTGCTGATTGCCCAACTGGGCCTGACTTTTATTATCGATATTAACGGATGGTTCGGCGTCGCGAAGCAGAAGATGAGGCTGCCGCAATTTATCGGCATCGGGTTGATGATAGCCGGTGTGGTTATATTAAAATTTTGATAGTATAAGCATATCGGAATGCTGCAGGTAAAAAAGCGGAGGGAACCCGAACAATGAAAGAAATCCATGATCGCGAGAAGTTGGATCATTATTTGCGAGCGCATCAATTGGAATCGATATTTAACGAGCAATTTACGCCGCATTTGTCGCTTTACTGCTACGACCAAGGGGAATTAATCTGCTCTCAAGGGGAATCCGCCCAATTTTTGTACGTGCTTGTTAAGGGAAAGCTTAAAATTTCTACGACCTCGGCGGAAGGCAAAACGCTGATTCTTTCTTTTATAAAACCACTCGATCTGATCGGGGATGTTGAATATGTGCAAGGCGCAAATATTCTCAATACGGTCGAGGCTGTATCGCCTGTTTGCATGATCGGGGTTCATCATCGCTGGTTGAATAAATACGGCAAAGAGCACTCACCTCTGCTGCAATTTTTGCTGAAAATTATTGCACGGAAGTTTTATATGAAATCCGTTTCGTTAAGCTTCAATTTGATGTATCCGGTGGAGGTGCGATTGGCAAGTTATTTGTTGTCTGTCTCATTTGACGACTCCGATACGTTATTTAAAGGGCAGCTAAGTACAGCGAGCTTGCCGGATGCGGCGAATTTAATCGGCACCAGCTACAGACATCTGAACCGGGTCATCCGGCAGTTTTGTACGGAAGGTTTGGTTGAACGCAGCAAAGGATTTATCCTTGTTAAAGACAGAGATGGGTTGAGGGCGCTGGCAAACCGAAATATTTACGAATAATTTTGCAGCATTGGTTTCGTCACAAATGAATCCCGAAGGAGAGTCGGTTATGACGCTAGGACTGTCATTGGCGCTTATTGCAGGTTCGCTGGTCAGTTTGCAAAATGTTTTCAACAGCAGGGTAAATGAACGCGCGGGATCGTGGGCAACCACTGCGCTGGTATTAGGCATGGGATTCGTCGCTTCACTGACACTGGGTCTGATTTTTGAAGGGAGGCACATGTTTATTTTGCAGCATATGCAGCCCTGGTACTGGTTCAGCGGTTTGGTCGGAGTCGGGGTTGTAACCTGCCTGGTGCAGGCCATAAGGCGGCTCGGCCCTACGTATGCCATTTCGATCGTACTGGCAGCGCAGCTCGGATTTGCGCTGTTGTGGGACACACTGGGATGGTTCGGTCTGGATAAAGTCCCTTTTACTGCCAACAAGTTGATCGGAGTGCTGGTTATTATTGGCGGTATTTTTGTATTTAAAATGGGCGGGGTACGCAAGCGCGGGTAAAGGCAGTCAGATGCTGCGCCGTCGATATTCGAACCCGCGACCACTAGGTTTGGACTACCTGCATGTAATCGATCACAATTTAGAGACACTCAGTTCTTATTTAACTGATCGAGCACTTCTTGCGTAATATCATATTCCCAACGACTAAATTTCGAAAGATAAGAAATGGTCTTCGTTTCCCCTGCTCCTTCGATAGCGTAATCAAGGGAAGCAGGTACTTTGATCAAAAGCGCATATTTTCCTGGTTCAACAATGTTCCCTTGATTATCTTTAAAATCCCATGAGGGAACATTGGCGGTGAACCAAGAACTTGCCGGCACCTTGCCTTGTAAAGGGGGCACTTTGTAATCAAACAAAACGGTATCACCTCCCGCATCCACTTTAACGATCTCATATTCGATTTGAAGTGGTTGAATATGGATTGCTTTCTTCATGGAGTTTTTGAATTGAATGAGGGGTTTAATGGATTTAGCGTTGTAGTCAATATCTGCTTTTCCAAATGATACTCCCGCGTCTTCTGCAAGGATTCCATCTTTGAACCCGTTCGTCTGAGTTAAAGTCCACGTATTCTCACTCTTCTTCCCATCCAGAATTCCGATAAATTGGATATCTATTTGATTGTCGCCATTCGTCGCAGATGATGGTGCCTGATAATCAACCTTTGCACCCAAGGATTCAGCAAACAAACGCAATGGAATATAGGTCTTGTTATTGTAATTTATTACTTGATTTTCTCCGCTCACATCCAAAACATGAGGTTCTCCGTTCACATGAAATGTTATCTTGCTGGGAAACAAATATGCTTGGATACTTTGTGATGCAAAAACTGCTGTGCAAGATGATATACCGATGCCTAAAAATAAGCCAGTAACAAATTTTTTCATAAGAATCCCCTTTTTAAATTTCAGTGATGCATGTATAGACTTAGTTTTGTCAATTTTGTTGCACGAGTGGATTTATCGCGAAACCAAGGGAAAATTACACAGGAATAAAGGAATTTTGTAATTATAGGTCGAAATTACTTTTTTATTGGGTATATTTCCCTTTATGTAACAGTTTATATGGTTCTAAAATACTAAAAAAGGATGGCGAAGCATGAGCAATCAAAATGGCAAAGATGTCTTTTTTCGTATTCATAGCAATTATAAATATATGAATCAAATGATGGTTGAGGAAATGGATATTGCTTCCTGCCACCCGGGATTAACGGGCAACCATCGGGAGGAAATGTGGCTGAAATTTTTCAGAGGTATTTTGCCTCAGAAGTTTTCATTGGCACAAGGGGTTATGATCATTGACTCCTATAACAACGTATCCAGAGAAGTGGATATCGCCGTTTACGACGAGCAATACACGCCTTACGTTTTCCAGTATAACACGTTGAAGTTTGTTCCCATTGAAGCGGTTGTTATGGTGATTGAGTGCAAAAGTACTGCTCCACAGCCGGAGCAGTTGCGGAAATGGGCTGAAAGCATCGATGGTTTGAAGACAAGGAGTACGGGTGTCGCCAGAATGGCGACGGGTTATACGATTGGGGTTAGCAATACGACACAGAAATGTACGCGGCCCATCAAAATTTTGGCTTGCATGAAAAAAACGGTGCAGGATGCGACACAGGAAAAAATGGCCGATGACTTAGGAGATATTTTTGACTTTATTGTTCATGAGAAACAGGATAGGGAGGCTGCAAATAAGCATTTTGAGGTTGTGATCAAGCATGCAAACAAGTCTCTCGGGTGGTGGGGAAGGCAGCTTAATAACGGCGCAGCGAAAGATGAGGCCGATAAAAATCTGCGTTTGCAGAACTTTACTGTGAAGCCTTCAGAGCAGTCGACGAAACAGTTTGAGAACCCATCAAGGGAGCATTGCCCGGAATTAAGTTTAGACGACAATGGATTTCTGCTAAATAAACTGGAGGACTTGGAAGTGCCCGGCAATCCGCTGTTATCCCTGAACCTGCAGCTGAACCAATTGCTGATGCTTTTAAATAATCCGATGTTATTCCCTCATCTCGCCTATGCCCAAGCGTTCAGAAATATTATCGCAAATGAGTAGGAGCAAGCGAGCGGGCGGCACTGGGTCAACATTTGAAATAGAGAGGGGCAGAACGGATTCCATGTTTACATATGCTTTCATTGATGTCTCGCAGAAGCAGGAGTTTATTTTTCAACATAATAAGCTTAGAGATAATTTATACAATTCGTTTGTTATCAAATCGGTTACTGAAGAAATGGATATGGAGAAGCGGGCTGATTTGGACCTATCTTTATGCGGATACTTGGAGGGCAACCATACGGGCCAGTTTAAATTTGTATATTCAGGCGGGGGAAACAGCATTGTGCGGTTTGATGGCTCCGATCAGGCCAAAGTATTTGTCAGAGGGTATTCTTATGCTGTGTTAGCAGCTTATCCGGACTTGGAATTGTACATCAGTCTGGTCAATGAAGCGGAAGTTACGGGGCTATGTACGGATAGCGAGGACAAGGACAAACGAATTCGAAAGCTGCTGCATCAAAGAGCGGATCAAATAAAGGACAAGCGCCGCTCCAGATTCAGGCGATGGACGTACGGGGTGGAGTTAATCAATGAAACAGGCCGAGCCGCGCGGATCGAAAAGAGGGGAGAGCGAAAGTATGACCTGTCCAGAAAACATTTGATCGAAAAGTTGGAGTCTGGACTTGAGGGAACCCCTATTGAAGTCACGATAGAATTGCAGGATTACAAGAAGGATAATGATGGAAAAAGCTACATCGGCGTTATTGTCATTGATGGTAACAAAATGGGTGAGATGGTTAACCGGATTTTGAGTTTTGGTCAGCTTCGGGGGTTTAGCGAGAAGATTGAACAGATTTATTGGGAAGCCGTAGTAGAGGCTCTCCGAGCATGTGCCGGAACAATGAAAAGCGATCATCTCGAAACCGGTCAAAGAGATCCCATATACGTGACCCCAATTGTCATGGCGGGGGACGATATTTGCTTGATTATAGAGGCGGAGTATGCGCTCTCCACCGCAGCGAATATCATTAAACAGATTCAAAAGATATCGGCCCGTGAAACCGGGCGGAACGATGGAATCGGTGAGATTTTTAAGGAAGAGCACTTGACCGCCTGCGCAGGAGTGGCGATTGTGAGATACACGTATCCGTTTTTTGAAGCCGTAAAAGTAGCCGAATCGCTCTGCCATCATGCCAAGGAATCGATCTATGCTGTAGAGAGCGGGCGTGCCGCCAACGCTTCCTTTATAGACTGGGACATCGTACAGGGACAGACGACGATTGCTCATACATATGAGGATTACGTGAAGCATAAGGACGATCGGGAGATTTTTCACATTAAGCCTCTGCGAGTGGATCAGATCGCTCCTGTCCAAGACGGTATATACAGCTTTGATTCCTTTATGGAGATGGTCAACCAAATTAGAGCAAAAACAATCAGCAACTCGACATTGGAAAAAGTCAAGAAACATATGTACGGGGGCTGGGAATCCTACAAGCTGTTTTTTGAAACGAATAAGGCAAGCGGCAAAGACCTGATTAAACTCGTGGAAGGTATATACTCCGAATATGCTGAATGCGATAGTGCGGCGATCAAAAAGGAGAGCGGTTCCGCAGTATCCTATACCTACGTTTTAAATGATGTATTGGATGCCTTGGCGTTTATTAACAAACAGGAGGGACAAACGGATGCAGCCGGAACGGAATTACAAAATAGAAGTGAAAATTTGCAGCGAAGCGATATACAGCAGCGGTGAAAAGGAGCGCAATCTGGTTCAGTCAAAAGTATTGACAGACCGTTATGGGCTTGTTTATTTTCACGCTAAAACATTCAAAGGCCAGCTTAAACGGCAGGCGTTCTGGTTGTTGGAGCAATACAAGAGTTTCGATCTGCAGAGGGCGCAAACTTTCCTGCACTCTATTGTGCGTCTATTCGGTATCAATAATCAAGAGTTAGAGGGCGCTGCTTCCTGCCTTCAGCATAAGCAAGTACAGGAAACGGGCATCATGCGGCTCAGCCATCTTGAGCTGGATGAGCAGGTTCGAACGTATTTTATCGCCTTGCAAGCGGAGAGCGAGCGGGACGGATACTATCAAATTTCCCCGCACGATCTTATTGAAGCGCAGACCCAGATTCGTACCGGAATCCAACTGGAAGAGGGCGTTGTCAAAAATAAAATGATGACGACTTATCATACTGTGAAAGATGGCCTTTTGTTCCACTCTACGCTCACTTTCGACTCTGACCCTGGTATGTATATAGCGGATTTGCAGCGTATCGTCTGCTCTTTACGCCGAATAGGCGCTGGCATTCATCGGGGCCGGGGTGAAGTGGAGGCACATTTGCTGGTAGATGGGCGGAAGCCGGACATCCCCAAGCATTTCGATAAAGAAGGTGAGCAGAGTGTATCATTATAGAGTTATTGAAATAACCAATATGGAGCCCGTAAAAATCGGCGCCGGCGGCAGCAAAGCCAATACGGAGCCTTCCAAGGACTATATCCCGGGTTCGGCGATCAGGGGAGCCGTAATCGGTTTACTAAATCGATTGAAAATTTTCAACGACGAAACAGGACCGGCTATTTTATTGAAGATGGAATGTTACAACGCTTATCCATATCGAGATAGCTGTTTGTATATGCCGACTCCGGCACATTTGCGGGTGGATAAACATAAATGGCGTGAGATCAAGATGAAGGGGGGTACTGAAGAAGCGAGAATTGAAATGACTAATTTGCTGGACGGTTACTCGAACCGAACCGATGATGCCGCCAAGAATGCTTTGGAATACCGTTTTGTAGCGATTAAGGATGACCGCTTGAGAGGAACCAAGGTAGCAAAAGAGTATCGGCTGCATCATAGCGCAAAGCGAGGGAACGAAGAAGTTCGCAAGGAAAATCTTTTTAGATACGAGGCGATTGCCGCGGGGCAAACGTTTCGCGCTATCATAAAGTTTGACAATTCACTGCGTTCGCTTTTGGAGCCTGTATTCAAAAAAATTGTGCGATTATATGTAGGTGGCTCTAAAGGCTCAGGATATGGGTTGTGCGAAATCAAGCCCAAAGGTGAACTGCTGGTCAGCTATCAGGAAGCTAAGCGTCTTGCGGGTATATCGGGAGAAATAGACTCGCAGCAAGGCAATACGCTGACGATCACTTGTTTGTCTGATTGTTTGCTGCGCGATGAGTACGGACAACCAATCAATCATATACCGGCAAGGTGCATTGAAGAAATTACGGGACATTCCGTCTTATCTGAACCCGAAACCTGCGTGCAGATCGTTCAGACGGGGCGAACGGAAGGCTACAATGCCACTTGGCAAGCCAGGTATCCGAAGGAAACTACGCTAAAAGCGGGGTCTGTTCTGCAGTACACCTTGGCTGAGGAACTCGATGAGGATAGACTGAGGCAAATGGCGGAAGCTTTGGAAAGTCGCTTGATCGGACAACGCACACAAGATGGCTATGGTTGGATTGGCGTGAATATCCGCTATCCGAAAAAGCTGCTTTTGAAAGAAGGCCAGACGCAGCAGCAGAAGGAACAGCAGGGCGACTCGGCAGTAACGGATGCAGGGTTGGAACGTCTGCTGGAAGAAGCATCGGCAAACCCGTCTATGTCGATCATTTTATCAGGGTTGGAGCAGGCCAGATGGCGTTGGCTGCAAATGATTTGTGTCAAATCGCAATTCGATAGTGCGGAAAAGCTGCCAAGTGAAGAAAGTATCCTAATTTCGAATGGCCTTAAGAAGAATCATCTCATGAGGATGAAAGAAAGATTGGAGGCATATCTGGAGAGCCTGAATAACGGGGGCGCTATTCATAACCCCGGTCAGCCTGTTCGCTATTATGAGAATGACAATCAGCTTTGCTCGATTGCCAAACTTAATTTTTCGGAAATTTTGAACTATTTGCAGGAGAAAAAGGCTGGTTCTGCAGAGCCTCTGGATCGTTATGCCGAAAATATGCTGAATAGCAAAAATGGTAAATTCTTTTATTCCCGGTCCATTCACCCCAAGAAGCAATTTATTGCTGAGTTGCTTCGCACCGGTCTGGATATTCAGCAAAGGAGGATAAACGAATGAACCAAACGGTTATCTATTATTTTACGCTTAAGGCTTCTACGCCTCTGTATTTTGGAGGAGGTAAGTTGGAGAAGCCAGGCGATCCGAACAAACTGATTCGAAATTCCGCAGGACAGCCCTTTGTACCCGGAAATTCGATCGGAGGGGCGTTAAGGGAGCATTTGAACCAAATAGGGGTGTCCAAGGACATCATTCGGTCATATATGGGAGGAATTGGGGAAAACGGCAAAGGTGAATTCGTGGAAAGCAAAATATTTATTAGCGATGGCAAAATAACTGGAGGCAATCATGTAGAGGCAGCAAGCCTTATAGTCGAAAAAGAGGGTACTGCAATTGACCGCGCCTACGGGACGGCAGCCCATCATCACAAATATACATTTGAATATTTGCCGGCAGGCACGGAGCTTGCTTTTCAAGTTGAATGCGATCTTGAAGAACAAACCGTGCCGGAGTTCGAGAAATGGATCGCTTCCTGGGCGCGAGGCTTGGCTGAACATCATTTGCTGCTAGGCGGGAAGAAAAGCAACGGATTTGGGCAATTTGAGCTGAAGGATTTGAAAAGGTCTGTTTTTTCTTTTGACTGCACCGAGGCGCTGGATGAGTTCATTTTTGAGCGGTCCATGCGCGAGCCGGAACCCTTTGCCTGGGAAGACGTGGAATTGGAAGAGCGGGAAAAGGGCGCTGTATTTACTTTTTCAATGACAGGCTCATTTCCGTATGGTGTGTATCAGGCATTCGATATCAAACATTCGCAAGAACTGATTATAGATTTGGAAAAGATGCCATTGACCGGCTTGCAGCAAAGCCGGAGCGGGGCTTATTATCTACCGTCCACGAGTGTGAAAGGTGTCGTTAGAAGTGAAGTGGAACAACTGATCAGGCGAATGATTGGGGAAACAAGCGATGGCGCAGCGGTCGAACGAAAATGCGAAGAGCTGTTCGGGAGTACGGGACGAATCGGGAAGCTTGTTTTCACGGACGTGGAATTGAACAATGCCAGCCCTGTTCAAATTAAGAGATACGATAATAATGAGGGCAAGTGGGTTTCGGGCGAACCTGTATACATCAAGATCGACCGGCTGACCGGCGGCGCCTACAATTCGGCCTTGAAGCGCCAACAAGAAATTCAGGGAACGGCCGGCATCCGGTTCCAATTGCACACCGAGCGAGAGGACGCAAGCGAAAATCCGTATATGTTCCCGCTTGTTTATGTGCTGCGCAGAATAGGAGCGGGAATCGTTCCGCTGGGAGGCAGAACGGTCATTGGTTTGGGGCAATTTGCCGCAGAACAAGTGGCCGTTGAGGTGGGCGGTATTGTCAGCGAAGTTTCTACCGATGAAATCCTGTCGGGGGAAAGCCGGGCTTGGCTTGAGTCATGCTTTGAATCGTTTAAAAGGTGGTGCAGCGATGCCGATGCGTAAAGTTTTTGATCTCGTACAGGCGGATATTGAGAATTATGATTTTATAGCGCATTTGCTTGACCGTGTGCTGATAGGCCGCGTAAACGAACCGTCGCATGACGATTTGCTCGAAGCCTTTTACCAGAACCGCATTCTGGAAGTGCATCTTTTTAATACGCAAAAAGAATTGTTTGCTTCGCTTGATCAGGGTGTACTTGTCGCCTATGCCCCGCTGGAACATTGCGAGGGCGAGGGCATTACGCGTACTTATCAGTTGGAGGAGATGTGGTCGAGTGTCTATAAAGCTCTTGAAGTAAAAGAATATATCGATTATGACGAGCATCATCTTGCTTATGTGAATAAAACCGTTTTGTACAAATTGCAACGGAAGGGGAATGCGAATGGCTGAGAACAGAAATAACAAGCGCAACGGTCGGGGTGGAAAAGGCGGTGGCGCTAGCAATCAAAATGCCGAATACGTTACATTGCCGTATGATTTTGTGCCTTTTGCCAAGGATTGCGAGTACCCATATACGCTGGAAACTGTGCCAAAGCATAATGATCAAGCGAATTTAAGTGGGGTTATCACTTACCAAATTACGCCCTGCTCCGATTTGGCCATTGAATGGAGGGAGAAACAGGGGGGAGGGCATTATGCAAGCGGCAGCCTGATTAGAGGGAAAATAAGGGCAAATGCCGAAATTTTAAGCAATAGCTATCCCGATTTTATCCATCGCGGCCAAATGCTGTACCGGGACTTGGCGAGCAATCAAAAAGTTAATTACCGCAATGCTTTGAAGTTGAAGGATGGCATAGAGCGTTCGATTCGCGCAGGCTATTTAAGAAAAATTAATAATGAATATGTTGTCATTCCTGCTAAAGAAATTGAGCCAGGCAAATATTTCGTTTCCGTGAAAGAGCATAGGCTGGTGAAGATGGGACTGAGCAGCAGAAATCGTTTATATAATTGGCATGATCAAAATAAACAGTCGGAATTCAATAAGCTCCAGCAGGAGATTGAAGCCGCAACCGCCAAAATTAAATGGCTACGCGAACAATATAAAGAAGATTTAGCTGGCATAGAGGGGGAAATGTCCAATATTTTTAAAACATATAGTTTTAATCAATGCTTTAGAAATTTAAGCGGGATGAGCAAGAATAATAGAGCACAACTTCTTCATAAGAAATATGAACAGTTGCTGGGTGAACTCAAAGTTCTATCTTCAGGCAGCCCAAAGCTGTATGAGCTTTACGAGTTAACCGCTAAAAGATGGAAGTTGAAAGCGGAAATCGATATCAAATACAATACGGAATTAGAGGGGAATCTTGATTTTATCCCATACCAGAAAATGGGTTTCTTCAAACGCAATGCCAATAACGGTATCGAATACATTTCATTCGCTCCAAGCAGCGATAAGGCTTCAGAACATACTCCTGAAAAATGCTATATATTTAACTCGACGAATGCCAGTTCGAAGCGCAGTCATTATGTTGTGTTGGAGCCTGTCGAAGATAAGACGAAAAAATACTTGGTGCCTCAGCCCTTAATCGACGGATATAACCACTATATGAAAAAATTTCGTACGCCTGGGGTGCCTGAAGAGGACCGGATAAAAGATTTTTATAATATATTCGATGAAGATAATTTCGAAAAGCTTAAAGAAGAACAGGGAGACCATGGACTCATTGTTTTTTTTAAATTGTTGGAGGAGGGTAAGCAGGGATCTGACCAAACACAAATAAAGTACATCGGCCGTACGCCGTATTTTAAAATTCCATACAAACATCAATTAAGCGAGCTCCTTCCGAAAAAGGAAGCTAATAAGGTCGATTATGCAAATGCTTTATTCGGTTTTGCTGCAGATGATGTACAAAGCGACATAAAGGCTTACAAATCCAGGCTGCGATTTAGCCCTGTCGATATTATCGGCAAACTGGATGAGTCCAGCGTTGAAGAAGCGGCTTTTCTGCTGCCCACCCCATCTGCGTCAGCAAGCGCCATGTACCTGCAGCAACAAATTGGGAAGGATTTGCAGAGCTATGCACAGCCTCCTAAGCCCGATTTAAATGGCCGGAAGTATTATCATGTACTGCCTGAAAAGCTCAGGTTCCCTGTAATGTCCAATGAGGCCGATAATGCTGATAGTAAGAAAGAGAACAAAGAGAACAAAGAGAACAAAGCGAACGAAAATATGTTAAGCCGTAAAAAGATTATTCTGTACCATGAAGACAAAAGCAAAAATGTTGTTCTGAAAGGCAAGATTTATTTCAAAAATGTGACGAAAGAAGAAC
Source organism: Paenibacillus sp. sgz302191 (assembly GCF_057749925.1). Taxonomy (NCBI): domain Bacteria; kingdom Bacillati; phylum Bacillota; class Bacilli; order Caryophanales; family Paenibacillaceae; genus Paenibacillus; species Paenibacillus sp. sgz302191. Next base: position 141,137 of record NZ_JBYLHY010000010.1, on the reverse strand, counting down.
TGGGACTGCTGCTCCTTAGCCTGGATTGGAAGGAACTGCAAAAATCAAGCGCATATAACCTGCACATAGCCCAGCATAAAGACAAGCTGCAACATGCTTATGAGCTAATTGGCGGCGCAAAGCCATACGGGTACGGAAAAGTTAAAATCGCGATTGAAAGTCTTCAATTCGAAGAGCAGGGAAATAGTTTTGAATCGCTGATTTTGCAAACGATGAAAACGGAGGAGCAGCGGCATGCATATATCGATGATTTCATCGGTGTAATGGGCGGACAGGCTTATTTTGAAAAAACCTCTTTTAAACATTATATCCGGAGCAAGCTAGAATTTGCCGGACAGGAGTCTCCCATACATAAGAACTGGGTAAATCTGGGGAAGGGAACGGGTGCTAAGGTTGGATACCCCAAGAACTGGCGTCTAAAGCCGAAGCAGTGATTGAACAGCAATCATTTCACACACGGAGGGAAAATCATGCTCGAATCGCTTGCTGCTATTTCAAGCTGCCGCCAGGCCCGATATGATGGTTTGGAGCGCCATGCTTGGCTGCAATACATTGTTTCGGCTGAGGAGCGTATCGTCAATTTTGAAAGAATTCATTCACTGCAGGAGCTGTCGCAAGCGAATCCGGTTTTGGATTATGTGGAAAGAAGCCTGCTTCTGCTCGATTCGCTGCATGTGTCGTTTTGGATGAAAGAACTGCTGGAGGAAGTGTTGATTTGGTCCGAGACGGCCAAAGGCGGGACATTGCGGGACCGCATCCGCTGGCAGGAAGAAGGGATTAATTGTTTTGTTCATAATATCGGTTCGGCGCAATTGTATTTGAAACACCAAAATGACAAGATGAGCGCTAAAACAAAGCTGATTCACAAGCTTATCGAGACTCACGGGCTTATCGGTCAACAGCTTCGGGGAGAAGTTCCGTCTAGTGAAAATTGGCCGCTAGCGGACTTGGTGAGCGAAGGTTTGGTGACGCCGGCCGAATTGGAGAATTTGCTGCAATCCCTCAATTATTGTATCATCGGGGCGGTCTCCGCCAAGCTTTGGGAGCAGGTTGAAGCTGAGGTTAAGGAGCTCATTCGTCACATCTCCGCCGGGGCGAAGGTTGCAGCGAACGATTTCAAGGACAGGCTGAGCAAGCTGCGTTCCTCCTCCATACTGCGGGGGGAAGATTTTGAGGGCGAGCTGCAAAAGCTGGAGGCCAAGGTCGATTTCCAGGCGCTGCAAAGTTTGTTCAACCACCGGACGTTCTGGTATGTGGAGCCCGCACTGCAAGATTTTTCACTGGAGCAGTTTCTGAAAATATTTTCGCTGATCGCCCGGGCAGCGGATCTTCAGGCCGTTAAGCACATCAGCTTCGAGACATTCATGAACGCGATGTACTACGACTACAAAGGCGTAAAAAAGATCAACATCTACAAAAAACGAATCATCGAAAAATATTTGGAGGAACTTTCTTGGGAACAAGTTGCGGCAGGGAGCATCGTTTCAAACAGTCCCCATCTCCGGCACCGGATCGAGAAAAAGGCGTATATCCCGGATACGGTTTTCTTTCGGTTCGAGTTCTCCGCCGCGGCTGACAAGCTGATCGAGTTTTGTGTGGAAGCGGAGAAGTCGCCGTTATACGAAAAGGCCGTGCTGCTGCTGTTCGATTTGTTCGAGCTGCGCAGAGACGCTTACGACCGTTTTCACAATGAAGAAGATTACTTGGCGACGATGAACCAAACCGCAGATTACAAAAAGATTATTTTGGACTACGTGGTCGGGCGGCGCGTCATCGATATCGGCCCGGGCGGAGGCGTTTTGCTCGATTTGATCGAGCGCCAGCTGCCGGACACAACTCCAATCGGGATCGATATTTCCACGAATGTCATCGAAGCGCTGAAGCGAAGAAAGCAGGTGGAAGGCCGCCGCTGGGAAGTGATGCAGGGAGATGCTCTGAATCTGAAAGACTACGTGGAGCCCGGGAGCATAGATACGGTTATTTTTTCGTCGATTCTTCACGAATTGTATTCCTACGTCCCTTACAACGGGAAAAAATTCAATCACGATACGATCGCCGCGGCGCTCCGGAGCGCATTTGACGTTTTGTCCGCCGGAGGGCGCATCATTATTCGCGACGGCATTATGACAGAGCCGGCGGCGGAGAAAAGGAAAATCCGCTTCCTGCAGGAAGACGGGATGTCTTGGCTGGAGCGGTATGCGCGCGATTTTGCCGGCCGGCAGATCGAATTTGAAAAGCTGAGCGGCGTTGAAGCGCTAATGCCTGTTAACGATGCCATGGAGTTTTTGTACACGTTCACATGGGGCGATGAAGCTTACGTTCACGAAGTCCAGGAACAATTCGGTTATTTCACGCCTTCCGGGTACCTTGATTTTATCCGGACAACGCTTGGCGAGCGCGCAAATGTGCTGACGAGCCGGCATTATCTCCAGGAGGGATATACCGAGGCGCTGGAAAGCAAAATCCGAATAACCGATGAAGCCGGAAATCCGGTTTCACTGCCTGACAGCACTTGTTTTATCGTCATAGAAAAAACGGGGAAATGACGTATTGACAAATCGTTTTTATATAATCATAATGATAATATCAAAATGAAATTATTTGACAGGCAGGTGATGGCGATGACCGAATCCATCGAGACCGAATCCATTTATTTCGCCGGCAAGTATCGCACACCCGACGGCGCGCCTGCCGATATCGTGATTTTTACGATCACTTCCACAGAGCGCAAAACAGCCAAGAAATCACTGCCGCTAAGGGAGTTGCAAGTGCTGCTCATTGCCAGAAAAAGTTGGCCTTTCGAAGGGCAGTGGGCTTTGCCCGGGGGATTTTCGAAGGAAACGGAATCGATTTATGAATGCGCGCGGCGCGAGCTTGAAGAAGAGACGAACGTAGGCGGTGTTCATATCGAATATTTGAATGTGTACAGCGCACCGGGCAGAGACCCGCGGGGATGGATCATTTCCCACGCTTTTTGTGCCCTTGTGAACGAGGTGGAGCTGGAAAACCGCAGAGCTGCCGACGATGCGAAGGATGTGCGTTTGTTTCCCGTATCCGAGGCGCTGCAGATGAATCTGGCGTTTGACCACAACGTTATTTTGCGGGACGCTTTGGATCAAATCCGCCACAAAATGCTGACCACGACGATCGCCAAACAATTTCTGCCCGAACAGTTTACGATCAGCGAGCTGTATCAGGTTATTCAAACGGTCGTACCGGAGTTCGAGGAGAAAAATTTCATCCGCAAAATAACTTCGACCCAGAGCCGCAAAGGGATCATCGAAGAAGTCCGGGACCGCGGCGGCGAGTTGAAAATGTCCAACCGCTACTCTCAGAGGGCCGCGCAGTTATACCGGTTTACAGACGTTCAGCCTCAGCTGTCGATTTACAGCTAGGCGTTTCTTTTTCGGATTTAATATTGTCATTTTGATAATATTATAAATACTATATTGACGGAGGGATGAACAATGAAAAAACAAACGTGGACGATGCTGGGGCTGATAGCAGCCATGCTGGCAGTCGCATATTTGACGTCATCATCAGCTTTGGAAATTGCAGCAACGATCACGGGTCTGCTATGCGTTTGGCTGACGGCCCGGGAAAACATTTGGGCTTGGCCGATCGGCCTCGTGAACGTCGTTTGCTTCTTTTATATGTTCTGGGAAGTGAAGCTTTACGCGGATATGACGCTTCAGGTTTTGTTTTTTATGTTGAGCGTCTATGGGTGGTTGATATGGCTGACAAAGCGGGGAACCGCCAAAGTACGGCCAACCAAAAGGATCGACCCGCGATTGGCGGCTTTTCTGCTCGTATTCCTGCTTGTCGTGACTTGGGCATGGGGAACGTTTTTAAAAAGCTACACCGACGCCTCGATTCCTTATGCCGATGCTTTTATCGCCACCTTAAGCGTGATTGCGCAGTATTTGCTATCGTATAAAGTTTTGGAGAACTGGTATGTGTGGATCGCGGTAGACATTTTATCGGTCGCCATGTATCTCTACAAAGGTTTGGATGCGGTCGCCTGCTTGTATCTCGTATTTCTGGGCATCGCCGTTATGGGATTGATATCGTGGAAAAAACAGTGGAACCGGCGCAGTTACGCGCAGAACAGACGGGCTGCCAACCTGGATTTCATGGAAAAGGAGTGAACAAACATGACAAAACGTACGGTAGGACTCACTTTGGGGAAGTTCGCTCCTTTTCACCGCGGACATCAATACGTCGTTGAGACAGCGCTTAAGGAAACGGATGAAGTCATCGTCATCATTTACGATTGTCCCGAAACGACGAATGTTCCGCTTCCTGTCCGCGCCGACTGGATTCGCAGGCTGTACCCTTCCGTGTCGGTGATCGAAGCATGGGACGGTCCGACGGTTGTCGGATATACGCCGGAAATCAAACGTATGCACGAACAATACGTGCTGGGCCTGCTTGGCGGCAAACGGGTGACTCATTTTTATTCGAGCGAATTGTACGGGGAGCATATGAGCGCCGCTCTGGGCGCAGTCAATCGGCAGGTCGACCCGCGCAGGGAACGTATTCCCGTCTCCGGCACGGCGGTACGCGCAAACCTTTTCGCGCAAAAAATGTATGTAGACCCGGTCGTATACAGCGACCTGATCACAAAAATCGTTTTTCTGGGCGCTCCGTCGACAGGAAAAACGACTTTGGCCGAACATATGGCCCGGCAGCATCAAACGGTCTGGATGCCCGAGTACGGAAGGGAATATTGGGCGCAGCATCAAGAGAACAGAAGGCTCACAAAAGAGCAGTTGGTCGAAATCGCCGAAGGCCACGTGGAGAGGGAAGATGCGCTGCTTCCGGATGCGCGTGAGTATTTGTTCGTAGATACGAATGCGATTACGACGTATATGTTTTCCCGCTATTATCATCGCGACGCAGCGCCGAGGCTGCGGCAGTTGGCTCAAGACGCCTCATCCCGCTACGATCTCGTATTTGTATGCGACACGGACATTCCGTATGACGATACTTGGGATCGTTCCGGCGACACGCAGCGGCATATGTTTCAAAAACAAATCATTGCAGATCTTCAAACGAGGAAAATGGCTTATTTTATGTTGAACGGAAGCTTGGAACAACGCGCGCAAAAAGTGAATAAGCTGCTGGCGGCCTTCAAGAAATGCCGCAGTTTGGAGGAACTGTTCTGAACCTCGAAAATATGTCACGTCACCCGTCAGGGTGAAGCGCATAGCATCCGTCAAGTGTGTTCCGAATCACAGTGAACAGAGGGCATTAGGCATATACTGTAAGGGAAAAGTTAAGACAGAGAGGATGATTCGAAATGGAACAACATTTTAACGGAGAAGAAAAAATCGGCGCTATCGTTTCCGACTTCCCGGGGGCGAGCAATTTATTCAAGGAAGTCCAGATCGATTTTTGCTGTGGAGGAGACCGCAGCCTCTTGGACGCGATCCGTCAAAAAAAACTGGATGAGCATGAGATTTTGCACCGGTTGAATGAAAGCTTTGCGGAAATGAAAAGCAGGAATGAAGCGAGTGAAACGGATTGGCGGGAAGAGCCGATAGCAGATTTAATCGATTACGTCGTCAATCATCATCATGCCTATTTGCGCAAAGAAATGCCGCTGCTGAGCGAATTTGTCACGAAAGTTTTTCGCGTTCACGGCGGAACTCATGTCGAGCTTTCGGCATTGCATAAACTTTTCCACCAAATGAAGATTGAATTGGATCAGCACTTGATTATGGAGGAAGAGGTGCTCTTCCCTCTGTTAAAGCAATATGCAAGCCATCCGACAGCCGAACTGCATCAACAGGCCATAAAAGGTTTGCATGAGCTGGAGTCGGATCATAGCGTTGTCGGGAATTATTTAAAGGAGATGAGAGCGGTCACGAACGGGTATGCCTTGCCGGAGGGTGCATGCAGAACGTACACCATTACTTTTCATAAATTAGGCGAGCTGGAATCGGATCTTTTTCAACATATCCATTTGGAAAACAACATTTTGTTCCCGCGAATTGAAGAACAATAGGCAGAAACAAAATTTTTCTGTGGGGGAGCGGTGTTCCCATGAAGAAACGGAGTGTCGTGATTCCGCATGAGCATGGCGGTTGGGCCATGGTCAGCGTACCGTTTTTGTTCGGAATGATGGCAGGAATGCCGCAATGGATGCATGTACCGTTATTTATGGCATGGCTTTTTCTTTATTTGTCATCGTATGCGTTCCTTCAATCTGTAAAAAGAACCGCTGACAGAAGTTACTGGGTCAGATGGGGCGTCTTCTACGGATTGGTTGCACTCGTGTGCTTGATACCTCCGCTAATTAGCGAGCCGTCGCTTTTGTATGTTGGCTTTCCTCTTGCTGCACTGCTGCTGATTAATATATGGCATGCAAAGCGCAAATCGGAAAGAGCGATGGTGAATGACCTGTGCGCCGTCCTCATTTTTTCCATCGGAGGCGCAGCTGCTTACCTGCTCGGCGGGGGAGGATGGGATCAAACGATGGCGGCGGTCGTTTTGTTCAGCTTTTTGCATTTTACGGGCAGCGTTTTTTTCGTAAAGTCAGTATTTCGCGAAAGAACGAATAAACGTTGGCTCGCCTATGCGCGCGTATACCACGGGTTATTGCTCATCGTTCCGTGGGCGGTCGGATATCCTTTGCTGACCGCTTCTTATTTGTTTTCAGCAGCGCGAACTTTCGCTTTTGCAGGTAAATCGCTGCGTCCATGGTCGGTGGGGATCATCGAAATCGTGGCTGCCCTGCAATTTTTGCTGCTGTCCGCATACTTGTTTTAAGTGAGTTTCTCACATCTGAATCGGATCTGCGTGCAAGAACATCCCCTGTCTTCCTCAGGTTTAACGGTGTTTATCGGATCGGTGACGTGACGAACATCACAACAATTTCAATCCATCTATGATAAAGTTAGCATCGGCTAAGATCATGGAAGAAATGAGGGAGAGGTTATTGTCGATATTGCCGCAAAAAAACGAACTTGGCTTTTACGAGATTCGATTGGAGTCGATTGGCGGGCTTGGCGCAAACCTTGCGGGTAAAATGCTGGCGGAAGTCGGCGTGATTGGCCATGGCTTGAACGGCTCGAACTTTTCATCATACGGTTCCGAAAAGAAAGGCTCGCCGGTCAAAAGCTTTGTCCGCTATTGCGACCCGGACGTCGAAATTCGCGATCATAGCCCGATCGAGCGTCCGCATGTCATCGGCGTTTTTCACGAGACGCTGTATAAAATGATAGACGTCGTAAGCGGGCTGCGTCCGAATGGCGTCGTTCTCGTCAATTCCGCGCGCGATTTCGCGCAGGTTGCCAAGGATTTGGGGCTGCGAACGGGAACATTGGCGATCGTGGATGCGCTTGGCATCGCTGTGGAGGAGAAGACGAAGGTAAATACGGCGATGCTTGGGGCCTTGTTCCGTATCTGCGATTTTCTCGATCCGGAGTCGATGAGGACCGTTATCCGCAAAACGTTCGAGAAAAAGGTGCCTCATCTGGTAGAGCCGAATTTGCGTACGTTTGACCGCGGATTTGCCGAGGTTCGCTTCGAAAGCCTGCATGCCGAAGGCTCAGGGGAAGCGGTCTACCGCCGCCCCGAGCCGGCCCTTGGCTATTTGACACAGGAGCCGGGAGGCATTTTAACGGTTGCCGCCAACAGCGTGCTCAAAAATTTAAGCGGCTCGCGTCAAGGCTATTTGCCGGAGTATCGCGAGGATGCTTGTATTCATTGCGCAGCTTGCGACACGGTATGTCCGGATTTTTGCTTTGTATGGGAAAAACGGCCGGATAAGAGAGGCAACCCGCAGATGTACTTAACGGGCATCGACTACCAATATTGCAAAGGCTGTTTGAAATGCGTTGAAGCTTGCCCGACGGATGCGCTTGGCGATTTGCGGGAAGAACCAGGTTATGCGGAGCTTCACCGTGCAGCTCAGCGTTTTCCTTATGCGACGGGAGGGCGAGTTTAATGTCAGTCAAAGAAAATGAGCAGCACGTACAACTGCAAACAACTGCGGCCGAACAACGGACCGTATTCGAATCCGGCAATGAGATGGCGGCGATGGCCGCCGCCCAAATCAACTATCATGTCATGGGCTACTTTCCGATTACACCGTCGACTGAGATCGCTCAATATTTGGATATGATGAAGGCGCGCGGTGAACACGACATCAAGCTCATTCCGGCGGATGGGGAGCATGGGTCCGCAGGAATTTGCTACGGCGCCGCCGCAGCGGGGGCGAGGGTATTTAACGCGACGAGCGCGAACGGCTTTTTGTATATGATCGAGCAGCTGCCTGTGCAGGCCGGGACGCGATTCCCAATGGTCATGAATCTGGTAACCCGCGCGGTGAGCGGGCCGCTTGACATTCGCGGAGATCATTCCGACTTGTATTACGGCCTCAATACCGGCTGGGTCATCCTGACAGCGCGCACGCCGCAGGCCGTCTATGACATGAACATCATGGCGCTGCGCATTGCGGAGCATGCGGATGTAAGACTTCCCGTCATCGTGGCGTACGACGGATTTTTCACCTCGCACCAAAAGCGCAAAGTGCAGGTTTTCGCCAACCGCAGAACGGTACAGCAGTTCGTCGGCGAGACAGCGCCCGCATCTCCTCATGTGCTCGATCCCGCCAAGCCGGTCGTCATCGGTGCATACATGAATGGGGACGATTTGATCAATAACCACTTTCAGCAGTCGGAAGCGATGCATCGAGCAGGAGAAGTATTCCGGGAAGTGGCGGATGAATACGCGGGGGTGTCCGGCCGATCCTACGGTACATTGGATTTGTACAAGATGGAGGATGCCGAGGTGGCATTGTTCCTGCTCAATTCGGCCGCCGAATCGGCGAAGGATGTCGTCGACCGGCTGCGTGCGCAAGGCATCAAAGCGGGGGTCGTCAGCCCGAATATGCTGCGGCCGTTCCCGGCCGAAGACATCCGGGACGCTGTTCGCGGGGTGAAGGCGATGCTCATCGGCGAACGGGCGGATTCGTACGGCGCGAATGGGGCGAATTTGACCCATGAGGTCAAATCGGCGCTGCAGGACGATAAAGACAACCGTACGATCGTTCTTTCCCGCATCTTCGGCGTCGGGGGCAAAGATTTCTACGCTGACGATGCCGAAAATTTGTTCCGGTTGGCGATTGAGGCCATGGAACGCGGAGCGGCGGAAGTTCCTTTCGACTATTACGGCCATTCGGCATTGGGGTCCGGGCAAAAGCTTGAGCCGGTGCTTGAGCCGATGCACGGTTCCATGTTCAAGTCCGGCCTCATTCAAGTAACGGAAAACGAAGAGACCGGCAAGCTGAAAGTGCGTATTCCGCCATTGCGCGCACTGACCGGGAAGCCGAAACGGATCGCCTCCGGGCATGGCGCTTGTCCAGGCTGCGGCATTTTCCCGGGACTGGAGCTGTTTTTTAAAGGCATCGAAGGAGATGTCGTCACACTGTTTCAAACCGGCTGCGCTTATATAACGACGACCGGGTATCCATACAATTCCCACAAGCAAAGCTTCATCCACAATTTGTTCCAGAACGGACCGGCGACGTTGTCCGGAACGGTTGAAGCGTTCCTGGAACGGAAGCGGCGCGGGGAGATCGAGCTGCCCGATGACTTTACGTTCGTTATGGTGACCGGCGACGGCGGCATGGATATCGGGATGGGCTCGGCGATCGGTACGGCGCTTCGAAATCATAAGATGATCGTCTTGGAATACGACAACGGGGGTTACATGAATACGGGGGCGCAGCTGTCTTATTCGACACCGATCGGGCACATGACGAGCACGTCAGGCGTAGGCAAGAATCAGCAGGGCAAGCCGTTCCATCACAAGGATACGCCGCAAATTATGGCGGCTACGAACATTCCTTATATTTTCACGGGAACTGAGGCTTATCCGCAGGATCTCGTGATGAAAGCCGCCAAAGCGCAATGGTATGCGCAAAACGAAGGCATGGTTTACGGAAAGCTGCTGATCGCTTGCCCGCTGAACTGGAAATCGGACGACCGTTACGGTGAGAACATTATCAAAGCGGCAGTCGACTCCTGCTTCTTCCCGCTGTACGAAGTAGAGCGCGGCGTTACAACGATCACCTACGATCCGGAGGCCAAAGGCAAAAAAGCGGCGATCTCGGAATGGCTGCGTTATATGGGCAAAACGAAGCATTTGCTCAAGGAGGAGAACAGCGGTCTGCTTGACCAATTTGAGCGCGAAGTGGAGCGGCGGTGGCAGAAATTGAAGGCCAAGCACGACAACCCGTATTTGTAAAAATGAGCATGAGCCTGTTTGCTAAAATGAGAGATTCAGATAGGTTGTGAACTGGAATGTCGGATCACTGGGTTCCTTCCCGCTTTACTCGCAGCGTGCGAATCGATGGCAAAGGCAGGATGCTTTACAACACCTATACCGGAGCGATGGCGGCCGTCCCGCCCGAGGAAGAAGCGGAAGCATGCCGCTTGCTTGAGGGAAGGGAAGCGATAGCGGCATCGGCGGGATTAGCGGCCGAATTGCGCGAAGCCGGCTTTCTTGTGCCGGCAATGACGGATGAGCTGCGGCAAGCGCAGCAGCTTCACGATGCCCAGAAGGAAGCGGCATCCATGCACCTTGTGATCATGCCGACCGAAGCATGCAATTTCCGCTGTGCGTATTGCTATCAATCTTTCCCCCGGGGAGCGATGAGCCGGGAGACGATTAACGGTCTTAAGGCTTACGTCCGGGAGGCAGCGGCCCGGATCGATCATCTGTCGGTCAGTTGGTTCGGAGGCGAACCGCTGCTTGTGCCCGGCACGATCGTTGAACTATCCGATTGCTTCATGGCAAGCTGTTCGCGGACCGGCGCCGGCTATTCGGCTGACATGTCAACCAACGGGTATTATTTGACCAAGGAGCGGCTGAGGCAGCTGCTGGACCGGAACATTACCCGATACATGGTTACATTGGATGGAACTGCTGCGGTTCACGATCAGCGAAGAAGGCTGCTTGGCGGCGGGAAAACGTATGAAACGATTATCGGAAATTTGCTGGAACTGCGCAGCCTCGACGCTTCGTTTACGATGGATCTTCGCGTCAACTTTGACGCAGATAATGTGGAGGAAGTACCCGGTTTTCTCAAGCAGTTGTCCGAATGGTTTGGAGGCGACAGCCGGTTTCAGCTCCTGGTCAGACCGATTGGCCGTTGGGGCGGACCACAGGACGATCGGATTCCCGTTTGTGACAGGACGGCGTCCGATAAGCACCTCTGGGAAATGATGGATTACGGCTTGGAACAAGGGCTGGCTGTTAGCGAGACGATTGCAGACGCACTTATGCCTTCGGGGTCCGTATGTTATGCCGCCAAGCCTAATTCGCTTGTCATTGGGGCGGACGGACAGCTGTATAAATGCTCCGTCGCATTCGATGACGAGATAAATCAAGTCGGAAGGCTGTCCAAGGATGGGCGTATGGAGCTCGATATGGACAAATTATCGCTATGGACAAGCTCGGGCGAAGACAAGGATGCGGTATGCCGCTCTTGTTTTTTTCGCCCTGCCTGCCAGGGCAACCATTGTCCGTTATATCGGATGCGCACGGGAAGACGGCCTTGTCCGCATGAGAAAAGGAAAATGAAGCGAGTGTTGAGCCTGCTATGGAAACAGGCAGATCGACACAAGGGAGGCGAATCAGGGGATGAAGCTTATTAGACCTGCCGTAACATCGGCTCAAGCATTGAAGTCCGGGAAAATTTTGAAATCGGTGCCCGGGAATTTGAAATAAAACCCATGATGTTTGAAAAGCGCGAAAGGAGGGACCACATGTCGTTCTTAGTCAAAGAACGAGATTATAACGACAATCCGTTTATCGTCATTTGGGAGGTAACCCGGGCGTGCGCCTTGAAATGTTTGCATTGCCGGGCGGAAGCGCAGTATAAGGCGGATGCCCGGCAGCTTACGTTTGAGGAAGGGAAACGGTTGATCGACAGCATTGCGGAGATGGACCATCCGCTTTTCGTGTTCACCGGGGGAGATCCGCTAATGCGGCCCGATTTGTTCGAACTTGCCCGATATGCGATCGATCGGAAGAAGCTGTCTGTCTCCATGACGCCTAGCGCAACGCCAAAAGTAACGCGCGAAGCGATTCGAACAGCCAAGGAGGTTGGATTGTCTCGTTGGGCCTTCAGTCTGGATGGGTCGCGCGCAGACATACATGATCATTTTCGAGGAACGAAGGGGTCCTACGATCTAACGATGAGAGGCATCGATTATTTGCAGGAATTGCAAATTCCAATCCAAGTGAATACGACGGTCTCGAAGTACAATCTCCACGATCTTGAGGCAATTGCAGAGAAGGTTAAAGAGATGGGAGCGGTGCTTTGGAGCGTTTTTTTTCTGGTGCCGACCGGTCGCGGGATGGAAAAAGATATGATTTCCCCGGCGCAGCACGAAGATGTCATGAAATGGCTATGCCGGGTTCAGCAAAGCATGCCATACGGCGTCAAAGCAACGGAAGCGCCGCATTACCGCAGAGTATTCCTGCAAGAGCAGCGGCGTTTGGGAGCAAATCAAGCCCAAGCAGGCGTAAAACGTGCGGATGTGCTCGGTCGTGCGCATAAAGGGGTCAATGACGGGGATGGCTTCGTCTTCATCAGCCATATCGGCGATGTTTATCCTAGCGGTTTCCTGCCTGTAAGCTGCGGGAATGTCCGTGAGCAGGCACTGACGGACATTTATCGCAATTCTCCCGTTTTGAAGCAGCTGCGCGACAAGTCGTTGTTAAAGGGCAAATGCGGAGTTTGCGAATTCAAGGAGCTTTGCGGCGGCTCCAGAGCCAGAGCCTATGCGGCAACGGGTGATTATTTGGAAAGCGATCCTTATTGCGCTTATGTGCCGAAAGCGTGGGAGAATCAGGCTTATTAAAAAATGGATACAGAAATTTATCAAAAGACTGCTTATGGCGGCCTTTTTCTTTTTTTGTTTACTAAATAAATCTCGTTTTATATAATGATCTATGATTTATATCATTTATAACTAAATATATTTAATTATAAAATACATATCAGCACGATTCTACAAGATAGGAGAAAATAGATGAAAACCAACAGATCCCTTTTAACCTTATTCGTATGTGCTTTGCTGCTAGTGCTCTCGCTGAGCGGTTGCGGCAGCGCTGCGAATACAACCAAAGAACCTCAGACCGAGGCGCAAGCCGGCGAGTCCGCCCGTCAAACTTATACCATTGTCGATCAACTGGGCCGCACTGTAGAAATTCCTCAACATGTCAAAAGAATCGTTGCTCTGCAGCATCACACTTTGGATATTATGCTTGAACTGCAAGCTCAAGATAAGCTCGTAGGGGTGATGAGCGATTGGGAAAGCTTGCTCGGCAGTTATGTCGGGGATGTTTTTCCGGGAATCAAGAACTTGAAAACGCCGGGAACCATTTCGGATTTGAATGTGGAAGCTGTCGCTGATTTGAAGCCTGATGTCGTATTTATTTCCAACCAGGTGCCGAAAAAGACGATCGCGCAGCTTGAACAACTCGGCATACCTGTCGTAGGCATTACCTTATATGTGGCGGATAAAGAGCAGGCTTCGACGATACATCCCGATCTTGTCAATCCGGACGAGGCGTATACCGAAGGACTCAAACAAGCGATGACCCTTATTGGCCAAATTACGGACAAGAAAGAGAAAGCTTCCGAATTGTGGGATTATATCGTAAGCAATCGGGCTATCGTATCCAAACACCTCCGTGAAATCCCGGAGAAGGATAGAATCAAAGTGTACATGGCTAACGAGAATATGTACACGTACGGAACGGGCAAATATGTTGGCGTTGCTATGGCCAAAGCCGGCGCCCGCAACGTTGCGGAAACGATTAAAGGATACAAGCAGGTGAGCGTCGAGCAGGTTGCGCAGTGGAATCCCGATGTCATCTTTGTGCAAAGCCGCTATTTGTTCGTATTGGATGAAATAAGAAAAAACAGCGCATGGGCTGAAATCAGTGCGGTCAAGAACAACAAGCTGATCATTGTGCCGGACTATACGAAACCTTGGGGGAATCCGGCACCGGAATCGATGGCCTTGGGAGAAATCTGGCTGGCGAAAACATTGTATCCGGAAGCTTTTAAAGACGTGGACCTGGGCGCGATGGTGCAATATTTTTACAAACACTTTTACGGCATCGATTATAAAGAATAGCGAAATTTGTTGCGGAAAGGAAAGAACCATGCGCCATGTCCAACGCGGTGAAACGTTATAAGTTTGAAAGAAACAAGATGCCCAAGCTGATGGGGGTGATCTTGGTCGCTCTACCGGCAGTCATTTTCGTTCTATCTCTGATGATGGGAAAATATGATGTCGGGGCAGGGGAAGTATGCCAAATTCTTTTGAGCAAAATGTTCCCTCTGGAAAAAACCTGGGCATCTTTAACGGAAAATATCATTCTGGAAGTACGGCTTCCGCGTGTCATTGCCGCCATGCTCGTCGGCGCCGGGCTAGCGGTGTCGGGCGCTGTTTTCCAGGGTATTTTCCGGAATCCGTTAGCGTCGCCATACACGCTTGGCGTTTCCAACGGTGCCGGATTTGGCGCTGCTTTGGCCATCCTTTTGATGAATCGTTCATGGGCCGTGCAAGCTTTCGCGTTGATCTTTAGTCTCGTTTCCGTAGGCTTGACATTTTTGCTGAGCTCTAGAGCCAGAAACTCCGCCATTACTTTGGTTTTAGGCGGGGTTATTGTCGGGTCTTTATTTTCGGCGCTTGTCTCGCTTATCAAATTTGTAGCGGATCCCCTTGACAAACTTCCTGCGATTGTATTTTGGCTGATGGGGAGCTTGTCGTCCGTCAGCACGTCGATGCTTTTGGCAGCGCTGCCTTTGTCTGTTATTTGCATCGTTGTTATTTGGCTGTTTCGTTGGCGGCTGAATGTATTAAGTTTGGGCGACGAAGAGGCGAAATCTTACGGCGTAGACGTCAGACGAGACCGAATCATGATCATTGTCTGCTGCAGTATGTTAACCGCCGCCGCTGTCAGCATTGCAGGTGTAATAGGCTGGGTCGGGCTGATCATTCCCCACTTGGGAAGAATGCTGGTCGGACCTGATTTCAGAAAGCTGCTGCCTGTCTGCATTTGCCTCGGCTCTTCTTATCTGCTGCTTATCGATGATTTGTGCAGAGCCTTGACAACGGTAGAAGTGCCTTTGGGCGTTATAACCGCAATGGTAGGCACGCCTTTGTTCGCTTACTTCATGCTCAGGGAGAAGGTGAACTGGTAATGAAAATAAGGGCGGACAACATCGCCTTTCAATACAAAGACGGCCGGCCAATATTTCATGACATTTCATTCGAAGTCACTTCGCCAAACGTGCTGTGCATTCTTGGATCCAATGGCGCAGGCAAAAGCACGCTGCTCAAATGCTTGGTCAATCAGCACAAACCGACAAAAGGACAAGTGTATTACGATGACAAGCCCGTTCAAAGCTACACGAACAAACAATTGGCCTCTTGTATGGCTTACATTCCGCAGATGCATGCCCCGACGTTCCCCTTTTCCGTACTGGATGTAGTGATGATGGGACGAACGGCCCATTTTGGCTATTTGGCGTCTCCGGGGAAAAGAGATATGACGATTGCTATGGACAATCTGAGTTTTTTGGGGATCGAGCATTTGGCCGGGCAGCCGTATACCCACATTTCAGGCGGCGAGCGTCAACTCGTGATGATGGCCGCCGCTTTAACCCAGCAACCGCAAATACTGCTGCTGGATGAACCGACCGCACATCTGGATTTTGGCAACCAGTTTCGTTTTCTGCAGGTCATAAAAACATTGAAAAACAAGGGAGTCGGAATCATGATGACGTCCCATTGCCCGGATCATGCTTTGGAAGCTGCCGATTATGTGGCTGTGATGAAGCATGGCAGTTTTGTTCATTATGGAGAGCCTGACGCAGTGATCACGCAGAAAAACATGGAGGAACTTTACGATATCCCTGTTCGAATGATTGCTATAGAAGGCAAAGAGAAAAGGAACTGTATAGCCGGAGCCTGAAAGGAGGCATCGAATGATGCAAGAACGGATTGACAGCTATTGGACAGGGCGTGCCGACGAATTCAGCGGGCTGCGGCTTGACGATTTTAAAAGCGATTTGCGCCATAAATACACGGAAGTTATTCAGGAACGCATCCCCCATTCCGGTCCTGTAAGAGTTCTTGACCTGGGCACAGGCGCCGGATTTTTTGCTTTTATTATGACTGACCTGGGCTGCGACGTTACCGGCATTGATTACTCAACCGCGATGCTGAGAAATGCCGAGACAAATGCAATAAATCTGGGCTATAACGGGATCACCTTCCGGCAGATGGATGCCCATCATCTTGGTTTTCCCGACGCAAGTTTCGATTTCATTATTACCCGCAATGTGACGTGGACGCTGCATGACCCTCATCAAGCATATCGCGAAATGTACCGCGTGCTCGCGCCCGGCGGCAGTATTTTGAATTTTGACGCCAACTATGGCCAAGCCTTCAAGCAAGCCGATGAAAAAGGGGAGCGTGTATGCCATCCGACGCAAACCCAGGAACAACTGAAGGAACGCAATGTCATTGCCAAATCGTTATACATTTGCGAAAAAAATCGTCCTCAGTGGGATGTGGAAGTTTTGCTCTCACTCGGTATGACATACATCGAAGTGGATCTGGATATCCAAAAACGGCTCCATGACGACAAAAACCGCTATGGCAGCTATACTTCCGTCTCCAAAAGCGTGACCTCACCGCTGTTCATGGTGCATGCAAGGAAATAATGTGATGTAACCCTGCTCAATTGTGCACGAAAAGTCGGATAGTGCCGTGCCGCTTCTGCTATGTTATATATACAGGGAGGAGGTGCGCATGAATTTGCTTGAGCACATGAATCGGGCGTTAAACTATATCGAAGAAAATGTTACGCATGAGATTGACTTCAAAGAAGTGGCAAAGCTGGCTTTTTGTTCGGAATTTCATTTTAAAAGAATGTTTTCGCTGCTTGCAGGCGTAACACTGTCCGAGTACGTTCGCCGCAGGCGCCTTACGCTTGCAGCGTTTGAGCTCAACAATAGCCGCATGAGAATCATTGACGTTGCGGTCAAATACGGGTACAATTCGCCGGACTCTTTTACAAGAGCGTTCCAAAGCGTACATGGCATTACGCCGACTGAGGCCAGAATGACCGGCCAATCTTTGAAAGCTTATCTTCGGATGACTTTTCAACTATCTGTCAAAGGAGGGGAAGAAATGAACTATCGGATGGAAGAAAAAGCTCCTTTTCGTATCATTGGCATCAAGAAAAGGGTCCCCATTATATTCCATGGGGTTAATCCGGAGATTGCTTCCATGTGGAAAAGCTTAAACGATGAGGCGATCAGCGATCTTAAGAAGCTGTCTGACGTATCGCCACCCGGGCTGCTAAACGCATCCGTGAACTTTTCCGAAGGGCGGATGAATGAACAAGGAGAGCTGGACCATTACATCGGCGTGGCGTCAACGGAGGAGTGTCCTGATCGTTGGTCATGCCTTGAAGTTCCCGCCTCGTCATGGGCTGTATTTACGGCGGTGGGGCCGTTTCCCGGTACGCTGCAGGAGGTGTGGGGCCGCATTTATTCCGAATGGTTTCCGTCCTCGGGCTATGAACAAACAAACGGGCCGGAGATTTTGTGGAACGAAAACAAAGATGTCGCGTCCCCGACTTTTAAAAGCGAAATATGGATACCCGTATGTAAAAAGTAAACGATCCATGAAGCGGCAATGGCGGAGAAATCGCCAAATGTACTTCAGCATGCATGCCGCAAAGTCGCGGGTTTTTACGCAACCGCAATCGGTTCGAACGAATGATAAGCTGCCGCTCCCGCGAGGAGCGGTTTTTTTTGCGAAAAACCTCGTTCGTCTGAGGGCTCGGGAAAGCTTATGGCTATGAGAAGACATCCCTTGAACACGCATGATGAGAGGGGGGCGGTCTAGGGCCGGTCTGCCAACCGCTACCGCTTGCGAATCGTGGAAATCTGCTCGAAATTTCATACAGAAATTGTACTGATTTCGTAAAATCGAAAAATGAGAATGAAAAATCGAACAGAATCGTGCAAAAGGGCTGCAATAGGCCGGCTCATGGCAACCAACTACAGCATCCGCTCGACGCAGCCCGACTTGAGATCGAGCCCGCCAGCCTGCATGTGCCCGAACATCCCCATTCCAGTCTGTCGCCAGGCGGACGAATCCAAATGATTGACCAACCCGTTTACAGGTGAGCCGGTGAAAAAGGGCGGGTAAAGAGGCCCCTTTCTTACCCGTGGTAACGCGGCAGCACGCGGTTGGCAGATTTTCAGTGCGCTTTACCTTAGAGGCGCTTGCTAAAACCGTTGGTTATGACTTTTGGCGCGGTCAGAATTGCTGACCGTATTTGTCAGTATTTATTTGATATACTAGGCAATGTGAGTGGAAAAATGAATAGAGGAGTGTTCGCGAATGTTTAACAGTATCGACGAGTTCGTAAAGGAATTCGAAATGGAATCGGCAATAACGGAAAAAGCGCTCGACTCGCTTACGGATGAATCGCTCTCTCAGGCTGTTACGGACAAGCACCGGACGCTTGGCTCCATCGCCTGGCACCTCGTGCTGTCGTACAATTACATGACCTACCTGGGGCTATCTTATGACGAGCCCTTGGCCGATGAGGCAGTGCCTTCATCAGCGGCCGCCATCGCCGGCGAGTATCGCCGTATGAGCCGAACTTTCCTGCGCGCCGTACGGAGTCAATGGACGGACGAGTCGCTTGTGCAGGCCGTGAATATGTTCGGGGAGGACTGGCAGAACGGTGCTTCCTTGCGATTTACGCTGCGCCACGAAATCCATCATCGCGGTCAAATGACGGTGCTGATGCGTCAAGCGGGGCTGCGCGTGCCGGACCTTTTGGGTCCCACACGCGACGATTGGATCGATAAGGGCGAGGAGCCTCGCGCTTAAAAGAGATCATGGACAGGGAGCAGCCGCCCTGTCCATTGTCTTTTTCTGCGAAGCCTGCTCACGGTCACGCTAACAAAGCCAACGCTTTCCGCCCCCAAGTCTGCGGATCAACGGTGCACAGAGCGTTGATGGCCGGCATTTTGGCGATCATGGCTCTGGCCATGTTCATTTGCCGATCAGCATTCGTCTCTGGCCGCTGGGCTTCATCCCCTTTTTCCTATGGGGCATGACCGGGCGGGCATCGCAGCAGCATGTTCTGCTGCGGCTGCAGTCCCGGCACGGGCCGCCGGCCGTCGCGCTGAACAGCTCGGCCAATTATTTGGGCAGCTCTTGTCGGCGCTTCGCTTGGCGGAGGCGTCATGCTCATCGGTTAACGCCTTCCCAACTTCCCTATTTGGCAGGCTGTCTTGCAATCGCGGCGCTGCTCGGTCAAGGACTACTCATTTTGAGGAGCAAGGTTGAGACCGGGAAGACGGCCGATTTTCATAGCTAATGGAGGACTGGCAAGTACGCGAAAGTTAAATTCGTTCTGGACGAGGCTTTCCAAAAGGGAGACGACCCTAGAGGAGGGCCTTTTTAGGGATCTGAAGCAAAGGGACAAGGTGGCTTGCAGAGAAAAGCCTGCGAAAGTGCAGGTTTTTCCCATGGAAACGGTTCGTTTTGGTGAAAAGCCTGCAATTGTGCAGGAATTTTCTATAAACATGCATCTGAGCCCATGTTCGCGTCGACAAACCTGCACAATTGCAGGAATATGCCGTGGGCCAGCGTATCCATCGAGCAAAAACTGTATTTTTGCAGGTTTTTTCGCGCAATCAGTCAGACGTTCGACCGGCTCTGGCATATGGGTTTCTCCATTGCCGATTTACTTGAGCAATGTAAGTATCGTCGCTACGCTATTTTCCGCAAATGACCGTTCGGGTCGGGATTTCATCAATACGGTAAGTCCGATCATTGAAATGACCATTGTTTGCGCCAAAGTTTTTGCATTCGCAGCTTTTTCAAGCTCCCCGGTTCGTATGCCCCGTTCAATGGCTTCTTGAAAAATTGCGGAGAGATACATCTGATGTTCCCGGGTAAGCACTTCAAATTTTGCGTCATGCGGCGCAAGTTCAACCATGACATTGAGGCAAAAACATCCCCGGTTAGGGCCTTCCTCGTATACTTCCGCCACAATGCCTTCAAAAAAGGAGCGAAACGCTTCTTTTACGGATGAACTGTTTTGAAATCGGGCGCGGACGGAGGAAGCATGGGATTGATTGTATTTGCGGAGCGCGGCTTCAAAAAGTTCTTTTTTATCTCCGAATGCCGCGTAAATGCTAGGTCGTTGAATGCCCATTCCGGACGTCAAATCGCTTAATGAGGTAGCTTCGTACCCTTTTTCCCAAAATATTTCCATAGCTGCATGCAAAGCATTTTCTTCGTCAAATGCCCGGGGCCGTACCATATGAAATCCCCTTTTCGTATCGTTTAGTATATTATGATCTTATTATTTAAAGGATATAATGTCAAATTTCAGTGCTTTATGCTTGACATCATGCGTTTGAGCGAGCTATATTTGGTTATGTCAATTTTGTACCGATTGGTATATTATATTGTTCGGTACGTAATCGTCAAAGGAGATGCTGCAAATGCGATAATGAGCGAGAAATTACGGGCAAACAAGGTACTCGTCACAATAAATGCAGGGTTCGCTCGAACAACCCGAGACTTGAGGAGTGTGAAAATATGGAGAGGCTTGAAAATAGCGTGGAGACCGCGAACGGAAATTCCAGCGGCATCGGGCTTGAAGCGAAACAGGAAGAGACCGCCGCATTCGAATCAGGCTCCGCCGTATCGTTGCCGCGCTCGGTGGCGCTGCTGTTTGCGGTCGCCTGCGGGCTCGCCGTTGCCAACGTCTACTACGCCCAGCCGCTGCTCGACGCCATGGCGAGCGAATTCGGCATCAACCAGTCGACCGTTGGCATTGTTGTTACCATAACTCAGATCGGTTATGCGCTAGGTCTGCTGCTGCTTGTTCCGCTTGGCGATTTGTTGAATCGTCGCAGGTTGATCGTCATTCAGTCGCTGCTATCCGTGCTGGCACTGACCGTAGTTGGCATCGCCCCAAACAACACGCTGCTGTTGGCGGGCAGTGCCGCAGTCGGTTTGCTTGCAGTCGTAACGCAGGTGCTTGTAGCGTACTCGGCAGTGCTGGCTCTACCGGCCGAACGCGGCCGTGTAGTCGGGACTGTGACTAGCGGCATCGTAATCGGCATTTTGCTCGCGCGGACTGTGGCAGGTTTAATGGCCGACCTTGCCGGCTGGCGTATGATTTATTTTATTTCTGCGGCGCTGACGCTGCTCATAACGGGTCTTTTGTTCCGAGTGCTGCCGGCGCGCGACAAGGTGAAGGTTTCAACCTCTTATCCGCAGTTATTGCGCTCGGTTTTCGCGCTGTTCGTTGAGGAGCCGATACTGGGCATACGCGCTTTGATCGCTCTGCTGATTTTTACCTCGACCTCGATATTATGGACTCCGATGGTATTTCCTCTCAGCGAACCGCCGCTTTCGCTTTCGCATACGGAGATCGGGTTGTTTGGCCTGGCGGGGGCAGCAGGTGCATTAGGGGCGGCTCGGGCGGGGCAGCTGGCGGATCGCGGTTTGAGTCAATGGGTCACAGGCGTCGGGCTGCTCATCATGCTGGCGTCCTGGCTGCCGGTCGGTTTGACGATGCATTCGTTATGGGCGTTGACCGTCGGTGTTATCGCCTTCGACCTCGGGCTGCAGGCCGTACACGTCGCAAATCAGAGCTTGATCTACAGCGTGCGCCCGGAAGCCCATAGCCGGCTTACCGCCGGTTATATGATTTTCTATTCCATCGGCAGCGCCATCGGTTCGATTGTCTCGACGGTCGTGTATGCATGGGCCGGATGGACCGGAGTGTGTCTGCTGGGTGCGGCAATCAGCGCTCTCGCCCTATTGTTCTGGGCGTTCACCCGGCATCTGACGCCTGAAGCGTTGACATAAGGGAGCCCACGGGTTCCCGGCTTGGTAAAAAACGACATTTAAAGGAGATGCTCAATGACTCAAAATCCGGCTATTGACAATGACAAGCTGAACGATTTCGACGGCAGCTTTCCGTTCGCTCCGCACTTCACTGACGCTCCCGGCTTCGCCATGCACTATGTCGACGAAGGGCCGCGCGAAGGCGAGACGATTCTCTGCCTTCACGGCGAGCCGACGTGGGGCTATCTTTTTCGGCATCTTATCCCGGTGCTGAGCAAGGATTACCGCGTCATCGTCCCTGACCATATGGGCTTCGGCAAAAGCGAGACGCCGCAGGACCGCAGCTACTGGCTGCAGGATCATATCGACAATCTCGAGTGGTTTGTCCTGGCGCTCGACTTGCGAGACATCACCCTCGTCATGCACGATTTTGGCGGGCCGGTAGGCATGGGTCTCGCGTCGCGTCATCCGAACCGCATCCGCCGTCTGATCTCGACCAACGGGCCAACGCCGTTCGGCCAGCCTGACCTCGTCGACAGGATGACCGCAAATGGCGGCATCTCGCCTTGGTTTCAATGGATCATGAGGGCTGAAAAGGAAGGGACCCTCGAGACTGTTCTGGGCCAGCTCGGCTTCAACATTTTAAGCACGCTCAAGCTGAACGGCTTCGAAAACAACGCGCTGATCACCGGCACCTGGCTCGCGGCTTACGGCTCGCGTTTCGCCAGCCCTGCCGACTGTCTCGGTGCGATCGGCTGGGCGAAGGGCTTCGCCACCGGCGCGCACCGATTTGAGACGCCCGACGCTGCAGCGGTGCGCGTCATCTGCGCGAAGCCGGCGCTCGCGATCTGGGGCGAGGCCGACCGCACGCTCCATGCCGAGCATTTCCTGCCGCTCTTCACCGCGCTGTTCCCGAACGCTCCCGTCCATCGGCTCGCGGGCGTAGGCCATTACTGCCTGGAAGACGCGCCGAACGAAGTCGGGCGCCTCATCGCGGACTTCATCCGGCAAAGCTAGCTTTGGGAACTAGAGATAAACATAAAAAAGAGGCACGCTGCAACGGCCTCTTTTTCCTATTCATTCGCTCCGATAAAATGGTCCGTCACAAACTGCTTGAAGCGCAGAACTGCGGGGGATACGTACATGCCCTCTACCCAGGCCATTCCGATAATGCGCCTGCATTCGGGCCAGTTTACGCGAATTTTTGCTATTTTACTTTGATCCAAGCCTTTGAGATCGGGTAGGAGCGAGACGCCCAGTCCGGCAGCGACAAGCCCTGCGACAGTGGCTACTTCTTCTCCCTCGAACGTTATTTTGGGGCTTATTCCCGCTTGAATAAACAACTGATCGGTGGTGATTCGGAGCGCATAGCCCTTTTTCAAAGAGATGAACGACTCATCTGCGATTTCGCCTAATGCAATACTCTCTCGATTCGATAAGGGGTGCCCTTTGGGAACGATGGCAAAAAGTTCCTCGCTCCATAGAGGCATCCACTGAATCGGCGATTTAGGCTCAAAAGAAGCAAGCAGGCAGAGATCCAATTCTCCTTGTTTCAGCTGCTCAAGAAGCCAGTAGGAGTGGTTTTGCCGCAGTTGAAAGTTGATATTAGGATGATGCGTGCGGAAAGAGCCGATTAAATCCGGAACAAGATTCGTACCGAGTGTATGGAGGAAGCCGAGTGAGATCTCCCCACGTTGTGGATCGACGAGTTCCTGGATCTCTTGCTTACCTTCCTGAAATTCTTTCATAATACGATTCACACGCGCTAGAAACAGGCTACCATACCGGTTTAAGCGAATGGAGCGCCCTTGACGTTCAAAAAGAGGGACGCCGAGTTCATTTTCCAGTCGGGCAATGGAACGGCTCAGGGCCGGTTGGGAGATCGACATCGTTTCCGCCGCTCGCGTCATATGCTGCAAACGTGCCAGGGTTTGAAAATATTCGAGCTGCTGCCACTCCATTCATGCTCACCTCTGGATCATCATTTGTCCAATTCATTACCCAAACGCATTAAAATAATGAAAATAATATATTATACATCATAAAAAGTCAATGATAGTATGGAGTCAAGAGCAGAACCGATAAGTTCATCCATGGAGCGAAGGATTTCGGGAGGCAGCAATCCAAGAATAGAAAGAGTTCGGGGAGGCTTCATCCAAGATGAGTTACATTCAAAAAGGCACGTCCGCCTTTCGAAAATCCAATTTTGCATTTTTCGCAGCCGGGTTCAATACGTTTGCTATTCTTTACAGCACGCAGCCGTTGATGCCCGAATTTACGAAGGAGTTTCACATTACGCCTGCAATGGCCAGTCTGTCTCTTTCCGTGACGACGATATCGCTGGCGGTAAGCATGCTGTTTTTCGGTTCCTTGTCGGAAGTGTGGGGCCGAAAGCCTATCATGCTGATCTCGATGATGGCCGCTTCCGCTTTGTCCATTTTGACCGCTTTCAGCACTACTTTTGAAGTTTTGCTGGTGGTGCGAGTCGTTCAGGGAATCGCCTTGGGCGGGCTTCCATCCATCGCCATGGCTTACCTGGGGGAAGAAATTGAGCCCAAAAGCCTCGGCGGGGCGATAGGGCTTTATATTAGCGGCAATTCCCTCGGAGCCGTTTGCGGCAGAATCATTGCCGCCACGTTGTCGGACTTGTTCAACTGGCATGCTGCAATGGGCGCGATAAGCTTCATCAGTCTTGCGGCCAGTTTGATTTTTTGGGCGAGTTTGCCGAACTCTCGCAATTTTCATTCCCGCTCGCCGGAAATCGGCAAGCTGTTCGCCTCTTTGCTCCATCATTTGAAAAATCCGGGTATGCTTTGCTTGTTCGGCATCGGTTTTCTTATCCTCGGCAGCAACGTCGCCTTGTACAACTACATCGGCTACGTGTTGGCAGCCCCGCCGTACTCCTTAAGTCAGACGTTAGTCGGGTGGGTTTTTATCGTATTTCTCGTAGGTATGGTAAGCTCAATATGGATGGCGAAGCTGGCGCAAAAGTACGGCCTCCCCAAAGTGCTGATGCTCTCTTTGCTCATTACGATGGCGGGAGCCTGTCTAACGTTAGATGCCGACCTGTGGGTTAAAATTGCAGGGCTGCCGATTTTGACGTTCGGCTTCTTCGGAAGCCACTCCGTCGCCAGCGGCTGGGTGGGGCGCATTGCTTTCCGCAACAAAGCGCAGGCTTCGTCGCTCTACCTGTTTTTTTACTATGCCGGGTCAAGTATCGGAGGAACAGCAGGCGGGCAATTTTGGACTTTGTTCGGGTGGAGCGGGGTCGTGGGGATGATCATAGGATTTCTGTTGATCGCACTTATATTTGCGGCCAAGCTCTCAAAAACGTCTACGGCCGGCCTGTATCAGTCCCAGCACGGATAATGAAAAAGGAAGGGGATATTTTATGAAAATCGATCGGCTGGATCATTTGGTGCTGACAGTAAGCGATATCCAAAAGACGGCAGCGTTCTATGAAACGGTGCTCGGAATGGAAGTCGTGCAATTTGGCGACCTGCGCTACGCTTTGCGTTTTGGAGGGCAAAAGATCAACCTGCATGAGCGGGGAAAAGAATTCGAGCCGAAGGCGAATACGCCGCTGCCGGGAACGGCCGACTTATGTTTTATCGCGGAAACGCCGCTGCAAGATGTCATAACCCATCTGAGACAGTGCAACGTAAAGATCGAAGAAGGTCCGGTAACTCGAACAGGAGCCGTGGGAACCATCCGATCGATATATTTCCGCGACTCAGACCTTAATCTGATCGAAGTATCCAACTACGAGTAACGATTTAACGTAGCAAAACGCCAATCTGTTCAAAGGAGTAGAAGGCGGGCTCTATGGGGCCAACACGCTCAAAACCTTTTGGACTGCTCAATTCCAATTCGATCAGCCATGAAGCGGCCCGTTGATTACTGGAGCGATTTTACTCGGTAATTCTCACTGCTGGCGGAAGGAGTCTTCCAAGTAACGCTCAAGTATAGATTCGATGAACACCGTGGCCCGGCGCGGGATACAGTGCTGCACGGCGGGTGGTCATGCGGCGGCTTGGCGGGCTGGTCCGGGGTGAAAACTGCGAAAGTCGCGACACTTTGTTAGTGTTAGGGGAACCAGTTGCGGCTCCAACGCGCACCTCTCCCGATGGAGGTCGTGGAACTGCATAACTGGGCAGGAAGCGGCTTGGCAGGGAGAAAACCTGCAAAAGTGCAGGTATTTCCTACGAAATAGGCTTGTTTTGGCGAAAAACCTGCAAAAGTGCAGGAATTTTTGCTGAAAGTGAGTCTGTGTCCCTGTATTCGGTGAAAAGCCTGCACTTTTGCAGGAATTCTTCGTGGCCAATGATCAAGGACGCAAATTCATGTATTTTTGCAGGTTTTCTTCGTTCATCTAGGCAGACTGCGGCAGGGGATTTCGATAATGGCAAAAAGCCTGCACAAATGCAGGAATGTTTCGTCTTCAGCGTAAGACCGAACGAAAATTTGCACTTTGCGGGCTTTCTCCGCGCAGCCAGGCAGCCAGGCCATCCGGCTCTGCGCGCGAGTTCCACTGCCTGACTTTCGCTGATTTTACGCGCTCAACTGACAGCGGGCAAGTTTTTAGAGAGTCTCTTTTCTGCGAATGGCTGGTGATATTGGTCATTCACAAGGTTTTTCATACTATGCCGGCGATGCCGGTCATCCATTTCCGGTCACCCGCAGGGCCGGATGTGGTCGACCGACCGCCGTCATGCAGCGCAGCACCGCACGTTGGGAGCTGCGCGCAGCGCGTCCGAGTCCGCCAGACCCGTACCGGTTTTCCCTGCGCTTGCAGGGCAGGGCGGACACGACGGTCCTCCGGGCGAGCAGCCACCCCCGCCTAGACGGCGAACGGCTCCAGCTTTTCCTTGACGGCCGGCCATTCGTCCGCAAGGATGCTGAAGAACATCATATCCGCGCCTTGGAAGGACTTTCGCAGCGTGCCTTCGCAGACGGCTCCGATTTTTTTCAGGGCCTGCTGCGAACGGATATTGCCCGCCGCCGTGCGAAATTGGATGCGGATGGCTTCCGCATCTTCGAAACCGTGGCGGAGCAGCAAGTATTTGCAGGTCTGATTGAGGCCTGTTCCCCAAGTAGAGGGGGTAAGCCAAGTGAAGCCGATCTCGAAGCTGCGGTGCTCGGCGGACGGGTTCAGGATGCTCGTACTGCCCATAACGGAATCCTGCTGCATAACCGTGTAGGTGATGCGATGGCCCCGTTCCGCATCCTCGATCGCTTGCCGGACGATTCTGCGCATATGGTCCGGCGTGGCTGCGCGGAAAGGCAAGTGATTCCAGATTGCGGCATCGGAGCCGGCTTCGAACAGCGCCTCGGTATGGGATATGTCAAGCGGAACGAGCTTAACGCTGCCGGCGGCAAGCGGAGTTTGCCTGATCGACATGAGCATGCTGTTTAATCCCCTCTCCGTGTTATGTATGACAATGATGCGGCTTATTCCATGACCGGTTCTTGAACAATATAGCCGACATTGCCTGCTATAGCCTTGGAAATGACGCAATTAGAGGAACAGCTTCTCGCAAGCTGACGCATCTGTTCGCGTTGTTCTTTGCTGCCGTCTACGGCAATGGT
Source organism: Paenibacillus sp. sgz302191 (assembly GCF_057749925.1). Classification (NCBI taxonomy): domain Bacteria; kingdom Bacillati; phylum Bacillota; class Bacilli; order Caryophanales; family Paenibacillaceae; genus Paenibacillus; species Paenibacillus sp. sgz302191. Next base: position 113,607 of record NZ_JBYLHY010000010.1, on the reverse strand, counting down.
GGGATATAGGCGAAGCTCGGAGATTCGCACTCCGGAACGGTCCGACACCATGTCGCCTTCAACGGTGACTTCGAGCTTCGACAGCTTGATATTGGCCTGACTCGCAGCAATGTTCGTCGTAATTAAATAACAGGCAGCTGCAGCACCGGCGAGCAGCTCGCCCGTCCCCGTATTCTCGGGGACACCGCCCCAAACGGTGGGAAGGGAGAAACCGGTGTCAAGCGCGCCGGAAGACCCGCTCAGTTTCCCGAGAAGGGGCTGGAATTGGCTGATCGAGCTTTGAACTTGAAACGTATGCATGAACGCTTACCTCCTTTTTTTAAGCCATGGTGAACCGGCCTGACAGTTTGATTCGCCCCGCCTCGTCCGCAACCGTCCATACGCCTTCAATCAGATCGCCGGAGCGATCCGGCGGAATGGATTGATAGGAGCCGCAGACATAAAGCCGTTCGTCCGCAAAAACGAAGTCCACGAACGCGGCATGCCAGAAGCGGAGCTTGCGCCCGGGAAACCATTCGGTCAAGGCATGGCCGGACATGCCCATCACGAGCATTCCGTGGGCGATGATGCCTTGAAATCCGCTCAGGCGCGCGGCGTCGGGATCCGTATGAATGGGATTGAAGTCGCCGGATGCGTGAGCATACTCCTTGATGCGGGACATGCTGACGACCGGAAGCGGGAGGGTGGGAAGCCGAACCATGGATTCCGTGTTCATTGTCCCGCCTCCCGTCCTTGTTCAGCCAGTTGGGAACGGCTGACCAGAACAAGCCCTGACTCGCGGTTCGTCCAAACCGTCTCGAGCGTGAATGTCTTCATCCGATTTCTGGAGAGCGCCGAGACGACGCTTGTGACTCCGGTAAGCTCGTCGCCGGCGCACACATCGCCATGCCATTCGAACGATTGCCGGACATGCAGAGTTTGCGCCGGTTTCAGGCCCAGCCGCCGACAGATTTCGGCTTGGCCTGGGCCTGCCGCCATCTCGAGAACGAATGCGTAGGTCGGCGGTGCGGGAATATTCCGGTAGCCGCATTGCTTGGCTGTATCGCTGTCCGAATAGAGGGGGCTCGGGTCGTCGATCGCCTTCGCAAAAGCGCGGACCGCCGAAAGGTCTACACTGCAATGGAACGGTTCGAACACTGTACCTACAAGAGATTCTACGCCGGAAACATGCATTCCTTCTTTATTTTCCATTTTTTCCTGAAATCGATAATGAATCTTTCAGCACACGATCCAACTGACGTTCGCATTCGCGCTCCAACTCAATGATGGCCGCCAGCTTGCGAAGGTGGGGGGCGATATCCGATCTACCGGTCATTTTGGCTTTCATGGCGCCGTTGCGGAAGGAGTACCACATGTTGATCGTCTCATAAAGCGTGTCGCAGAACCGGCTGTCCAGGATGCGGCAGAACGTCTCGTCGTCCTTCATGGAATGAATAAATTCGGTAAACCCCTCGCGCGATTCGACCACATCTTTCATTCGATCCCAGATAGATACAAGAAAGTCGACATCCGGATTCATCTCCTGTACATCCTCGTACATACGCTCCAGCCCTTTGAGACCCGATGCATATTCCTCTCGAATCTCGCCGCGCATGTGGTTCAGGCAGCTGCGCAGCTGCGAAACGAGGAGTGCCTCGTCCAGAACCGGTACGACGGGCGCCGATAATTCATAGCAAAATCCTCTGTACTCATAACCTTTTTCGATAGTTTCGGCATCTACCCACCCGACTTGATGCGGCGACCAATCGACGATATGGAACCGGTTCGTCTCCTCATCGATGCCGTTGATCACAAAGAAATGGGTACCGAAGCTCTCAGAGCCGTAAAGTGCGTGCCAAGGCAGAAAATGCATGCGTGCCATCGTATACAGACAAGTGCCTCTTCCAACGATGTCCCGGACCAGCGGCTTCAGCGGCTCATCTTTGTAGCGAATGGCTTTGACCTGGAAAAATCGCTCCAAGTTCCGCCAGAGGTCGGACTGATGGTAGGTTTCGAGATTGCTTCTGCGCGGTTTGAGAGACGGCGACGAAGCGAAACTGTCAAGAGAGTGGTAATAAAAATTCCAGCTGTCTGAAAACAGCCATTTAAACGGCGCACCGTTCGCCTCCAGAAAAGACATCATCAATTGTTCGTTGCAATCCAGGAATTGCGCAACTTTCATAACCGGCGGTGAAAGCGGAAGTGTGCTTATCATGTCTGCTAACCTCCTAATGATAAGATCGGTTTCGGCAGTCGGGCGGCTGGGTCGATACCGGACGATCTATTTGTATGGGGAAATGTGAAGGACAATTACAAAAAATGTTATTTTTTATATTGGAATGATTTGGATATATCCTCATAGTCTAGACAAGGACAAAGAATTTGGAGGGACTGCCATGCTTGACGGAAAAATCGCCCTGGTGACGGGCGCCTCGCGGGGAATCGGGCGGGCCATTGCGCTGGAGCTTGCCTCTGCGGGTGCAGACCTGGTCCTGAATTACGCTTCAAGCGAAGCGGCTGTCCGCGAAGTGGTAAAAGAGATCGAGGCATTGGGGCGGCAATGTCTCCCAATTCAAGCGGACGTCGGATCGTCGGAAGAGGTGGAACGCATGATGAGCCGGGCGACGGAGTTTTTCGGCCGTATCGATGTGCTGGTGAACAATGCTGCCGTGATCCGGGACGGGCTTTTGTTAAGAATGGACGACTCCCAATTCGATGAGGTCCTCCGTACCAATTTGACCGGAGCTTTCTACTGCATCCGTTCCGTATCTCGCCGTATGCTGCTGCAAAGGCAGGGCAGTATCGTCAATTTGTCTTCAGCGGCAGGCTTCCTCGGGAGCCGCGGGCAAGCGAACTACGCCGCCTCCAAAGCGGGGCTCGCCGGATTGACCAAGACGGCAGCCCGCGAGCTCGCGCCGCTCGGCATTCGCGTGAACGCGGTTTCGCCGGGCTGGATTGATGCCGGTATGGCCGGCGACCGGGACGAAGCATGGCGTCAAGAGCAGGAGAGAAGCATTATGCTCGCGAGGCCGGGACGGGCGGATGAGGTCGCAAAGGCAGTCCGTTTTCTCGCCTCGGACGAAGCGTCCTATGTGACGGGACAGACACTTCGCGTGGACGGCGGTATGGTCGTCTAAGCGAACTTAGCGGAACGGGCGAATGTTCGTGTTGCCGTTTCGGACAGCAGTGCCTTATCGAGGAGGAGGAAAATGAAATGAATGAGACCATGGTTGAACAGTTTTTGTTTGAGTTCCTGAAAGGAAAGCTGAACCTTCCCGCCGAGCGGAGTCAAATTAATCCGGAAACGAAGCTTGGCATAGGCGGGCTGCAAATGGAATCGCTGGCGATTGTAGAACTTGCCGTCAATCTGGAAGCCCGATTCGGCATCGCGGTGCCTGACGAAGACCTGGACCGCATCTCGCGCTTCAACGTTGCGGAATTGACGGCGTATTTAAGCGGCAAGCAAGTGACGGCATAGTCGGCATGCGGCAGATGGATATCACGAAGGAGCAAATCAAGGAACTGCTGCTTGAGCGCAACCTGTTCAGAACGGTAACGGACATTCTGGCCTACGATACGGAGCTCGTGCTGGATTCGTTGACGCTTGTTTGGTTTTTGAACGGACTGGAGACCCGATACGGTTTGAACCTGCGGCTCGATGACGAGGATTGGGAGCAATTCCGTTCCATCAATGCCATCCACAGGCTGCTCCACCGAAAAAGCAGAGAAGCGGAAGGAGCTGAATCGCATTGAAGCAGCTGAGCCGGCCAGGCCGGCGGGTCGCAATTACCGGATTCGGCTTATTGACGCCGTTCGGTTATGGTGAAGAGGCCGTAAGACGTCATTTGTTTCGCGGTGAAGACCGGTTTGCGCCGGTGACCCGGTTTGATACAGACAAGTTCAAAAACGCCGTGGCAGCGGAATCCCGCTTTACCGGAAGGTTTCTGGAGCTTGGCATGGAGCTTGCGGAAGCGGCGCTGCGCATGGCTCGTCTCGACAGCGGTCATGTCGCAATTATGCTGGGCACAATGGGCGATTACGGCGAACTTAACCGCTTTTGGCATGAGCAGTTAGACGGAAATATGGAAACGAGAGGCGGCATGGAATGGCTGCCCGCCTACCATCTCGCAGCGATGGCGGAACGGTTCAAGCTTCATGGCAGACAGTGGGCGTATACGAATGCGTGCATCGCATCAAGCAGCGCTATCGCCGCCGCTTGCGAACTCATTGCCCAGGGCAAGGAAACCGCGGCGCTTTGCGGCGGCTACTCGCTCGTTACCGAGGAAATTTTTGCGAAGTTCAATTCGGGAAGGGCGTTTTCCCGGGACGGTAAAGTACGCGCGTTCAGCAGGGGTCGGACCGGCATGCTGCTTGGGGACGGCGGAGCGATGTTCGTGTTGGAAGACTTCGATCATGCCCGGCATCGCGGAGCCGATATTTTGGCGGAAATCGCCGGTTGGGGCGTTGCGAACGACGCTTTCCATGTTTGCCAGCCAGACCCGGAGGGAGGAGGCATGGCAAGAGCCATGATGAAGGCGATTCTGAGAGCGGGCGTCCATCCGGAATCCGTTGATTACATCAATGCGCATGGCACGGGTACGCCTCTCAACGACGCGAGCGAAACAAAAGCGGTCAAGCAAGTGTTCGGCTCCGCCGCTTACCGGATCCCCGTCACCTCCACGAAAACGATGACAGGCCACATGCTGGACGGTACCGGCGCAGTTGAGACGGCCATTACGATGATTGCCATGAATGCGGGCATCGTTCCGCCGACCGCCGGCTTTACCGATACCGATCCGGCTTGCGATCTCGACTACGTCCCCCATGCCGCGAGAGTGTCCGAGATTCGCTGCGCGGTCAACCTGAATGCGGCTTTCGGGGGCTTCAACAGCGCGATCTTACTTAAGAATGTCAAGGAAGGAGGGATATGGTGACCCGGCTTGCGATTACTTCGGCCGTTTGTCTGGGGCCCTGGGGCGACGATGTCAGTCGGCTCGAAGGGCGGAACTGGCAGGAACAGGCTCCCGCCGACGTTCCGCCCGTACCCGGATTCATCGAGTCGGCCTTTAACCCGCTTGTATATGCCGTCGTCAAACGCCTCTTTGATACTGGAGCTTTCTCCGCGGGAGAGCGGACATCGCTGCTTCTGGGCAGCTTGTTCGGCGACGCGACGACCAACGACCTGGCCAGCAAGCTGTTGATCCAGGGCAAACCGGACAATCCGATGCTGTTCTACCAGTCGGTTATGAATTCCATTGTCGGCTACATTGCGCGCGACATGGGCATCAGCGGAACGACCCTGTGTATGGCGGCGTTCGGGAACATGACGTCTGCGCTCTTGGAGCAGGCGGAACTGCTGCTTGCTTCCGGAGATGCCAGGCAGGTCATTATCGTCGGCGCTGAAGTGTCAGGGAGTGTGAAGACGGATAAGACGTGGAGCCTGCTTGACCCTTCCGGTACCGGGCATGACGCAGTCGTTGACGCAGCCGCCGCATTCGTCGTAGAGCTTGCAGCCGATGCGTCTGTGGACGGTCGCCCGATTCTGGCTGTCCTTGAGCTGGTCGGGTCAGGTGTTTCCGACTGCGCCGAAACCGCAGGCAATGCGCATGAAGCGCTGCCGCTGCGCCTTGGCGGCATACAGGGAATGATCGGCTTGGCGCTTGCTTTGCAGCGGCTTAACGATCTGCCGGCCCCGGCAAGCGTTTTGTTCCGCGACTACAGTATGGGAGGAGACCCGTATGACATCCGATTGGCACATCCCGCCGGATTGGGCTAAATCGCTCATTGCCCGGACCGACCCGGACCGACCCGCTCTGATTGCCGGGCAAACCGTTTCATACGGCCGGCTGCAGCGCGAGATCAACACATGGATTCCGGAACTGGAGAGACGAGGAATCGGCCGGGGGACAACTGTCGCCTTGCAGGTTAACCGATCGTTCACCTATCTCTATCTGGTCTATGCGCTCTGGAGTCTTGGCGCCGGCATCATAATCATTGATCCACGGCTTCAGCAAGACGAAGCGGATGAACTGCTGGACCGGTTTCGCCCGGGCTACCGTATTCGTGACAGGCTCAAGTCCGGGGGCGTGCCGGTTTTTAGGGAAGAGCTTGACGTTGACATCACCGCTTACGGACAGGATTACTGCCAAGGCGGGGCTGCGGTTAGGCCTTACGCGATTCTGCAATTCACTTCCGGTACGACGGGCCGCCCCAAGGCCGTCGTCCGTTCCGCCGCCTCCATTCTCGCGGAGCTGGATCGGCTGGCCGCGATCCCAAACGGCATCCGGCCGGACGATACCGTGGCCGTTCTCGCCTCGCTGCACCATTCCTTCGGACTGGTCGGCGCCGTCATGACGGCCCTTTCGACAGGTGCGGCTGTATTAATTCCGCCGGATCTGCAGGGCAAGCGCATTGTGCAGAGCATGGCGGCTTCGCGGACCACCGCACTATTTGCCGTACCGTTTCATTTTGAACTGCTGGCCGGCTTGGCCGAGACGGACGTCGGCAGCTTGCGAATCGCCGTCAGCGGCGGGGAGATGCTGCCGGAAACCGTGGCCGAGAAGTTTCGCGAACGGTTTGGCGTGCGGATAGGTCAAGCCTACGGAACATCCGAAACAGGCATGCTGGCCGCCGATTGGCATGGCGACTTTCCGGGTACTATCGGAGCATGTCTGAACGGCATCGAGTGGGAAATTCGAGATAGAGAACTGCTCATCGGGCTTTCGCAGTCCCCCTATGCGGACGAGGCAGGCAACGAGCGCTACAAGGAGGGCTGGCTGCATACCCGCGACGCGGTCGAGGTTGAGCCCGGCGGCAGGCTGCTTCACTTGCAGGGAAGGCTCGACTCGATACGGATTATCGGCGGGCTCAAGGTGGACGCGGTAGAGACGGAGAACAGCATCGGCCAGCATCCGGAGGTTGAGGAGGCACGCGCGGTTTTTACGGAGGATCAGCGGCTGGAAGTGTATCTTGTCGGGAAGCCGGGACTCGACATGTCCGAGCTGCTTCGGTGGTGCGCCGGCCGGATGGCCGCCTACAAAATCCCGCAAATGTTTCACCGGGTCCATTCGCTTCCCCGCACTGCCAGCGGGAAGCCGGTTCGCGATCCGGCAGCATTGGCGGGCTTGCCCCCCTGGCACGCCCCGGGAATAACGGAGTAAAGGAGGAGAGCTCATGTTTGAAATGGAATCGCGCACGAAGCAAATGCGCATGATGCGGTTGTTCAGCCGCAGCGGAGAGCGCATGTTTATGGTCCCGCTCGACCATGCGGTGACAAGGGGGCCCATCAGCGACTTGGCGGGCATGGCGGCGCTCAACCGAGCGATTGCCGCGAACGGGGCCGATGCCGTCGTTCTGCATAAGGGGCGCGTCCGGTTCTTCGATCCGGCCTGCTTCCAGCGGCTATCGCTTGTCATCCACATTAGCGCAAGCACCGTTCACGCCGAAGACGTCAACGCCAAGACGATTGTCGCATCGGTCGAAGAGTGCATTCGTCTCGGGGCGGATGCGATAAGCGTGCACGTCAACATGGGGGCGCCGACGGAAGCGGCGCAGCTGTCCGATCTGGCCAGAACCGCAGATGCCTGCAGCCGCTGGAATATGCCCCTGGTCGCGATGGTCTATCCGCGCGGCCCCCGCATCGCGAATCCGCAAGAGCCCGGCCTTGTCGCCCATGCGGTCAATTTGGCCACGGAGCTTGGCGCGGACGTCGTCAAAACCGTCTATACCGGCTCGGTCGAAACAATGAGCCAGGTCGTCCGGTCGTGCCCGATCCCGATCCTGGTGGCGGGCGGAGAAAAGAAAACCTCCCTGAACGACGTCGTTCAGTTTACCCGCGATGCGATCAAGGCAGGTACACGAGGCGTGGCTATGGGGCGCAACGTGTTCGAAGCGGGGCAGCCCGAAGAAGTCGTCAGGGCCGTGTCCGAGGCCATCGACAGCACGGCCGGCTTATTGCAGTGGGTCTAAAGGAGGAAAGGGAATGAAAGCCATTACCAACGAAATCGAAATAAGCATCGCCAAAAGTGCCGATCACATCTCGATCAGGAGCGGCACATCCAAATTTGCATGGTTTGATTTGCGGCAGGCCGGGGGTCCATCCGATCCCGATCCTATTCTTTCTCTCCTGTCGCACCTGAAATTCGACGGTGTGATCGCCGATGAAGCCCAGCTTGACCGGATTCCGGCCGGCTTGCGCAAAATTGTGTTCACGACAGGCATACCGACCGCCGAGGAGATCGAACGCTACAACCGGATCGGGGACGCCGTCCTCATTCTCGAACCGGAGGCCGTCGAAAGCGGCTGGTTCAAGCAGCATCGACATTCGATCGGCGTTACGGCAGGGACATTCGTGAACGTTACCGATCCTGCATCGCTGCAGCGGGCGGTCGCGCTCACGCACGAAGTGCAGCTGCTCATCGTAGAGTTCAGGGACGATACCAAAATTCCGCTGGAGATCGTACTGGCCGATGCCCAGAATACGGGCTGTGCTGTCGTTATGAAGGTGAGGGACAAGTTGGAGTCCAAAGTTGTATTCGGCGTGCTCGAATGCGGGGCAGACGGCGTCATCTTCGCTACGGACGACTGGAACGAGCTGTACGCGCTGCACGATGTCGTCCACGCGAATCGCACCCGGCCGGAGCAGCGGGTGGAGACACTCACCGTGGTGAGGACGTCCCATGTCGGTATGGGCGACCGGGCATGCATCGACCTGACGACTTACCTGGGCCTGGACGAAGGCATCCTGCTCGGCTCGTTCTCGAACGGCGGGCTGCTTGCCTGCAGCGAAACCCATCCTCTACCGTACATGCCTACCCGGCCGTTTCGCGTGAACGCGGGAAGCCTGCACAGCTACGTTCTCGCCCCTGACAATCAAACCTGGTATTTGTCCGATCTCCGCGCAGGCATGGAAATACTTGTCGTAGCCACGAACGGCAAGGCTCGGCGGGCCGCGGTAGGGCGGGTCAAAATCGAACGCAGGCCGCTGTTGTATATCGAGGCGGAAGCGGCCGACGGCACGCGGGTCAATACGATCATGCAGGAAGATTGGCATGTCCGCATTTTCGGCGCGGAGGGGCAGCCGCTCAACATTACGAATCTGCGCCCCGGCACGAAGGTGCTCGGCCATACGATGGCTTCGGGCCGTCATGTAGGCGTCAAAGTCGATGAGTTTATTCTTGAACAATAGGGAACGAAAGGAGTGGATGACGGTGAGCGAGACTTTTGTACCGTTGGACGTCCGGGAACGATGGCAGAACGACGAACGGCTGGGCTGCGGCAATTTTCTTTCCTTTGCACTTGAGGGAAACCCCGCGCCGGACCATCCGCTATTATGGCTGCACAAGCCGTTCGCTGCGTATGACGGCGCTTCCTATGAAACGCTTAGCCTGCGGGAACTGGAGGCGTTGGCCCGCCACTACGCGTCGCTCTATCACCGGCTTGGGGTAGAGTCAAGAGATTGCGTCGCCGTATACCTGGATGAGGGCATCGGCAGCATGGTTCATTATTTGGCGTTAACGTCATTGGGAGCTATTCCGGTGTTGGTGAACGGCGCGATGAAGCCTGAGATCGCGGTCCGATTCATCGGCCGCATCGGCGTCAAGGCGGTGTATGCCGATACCCGGCGCCATGCCGCGATTGCAGCCGACGCAGACGAGTCATGCGGTCTGCTGATTACCGACGAGATCGCGGCAAAAGCGGAAGGGGGATGGCAGGATCGAAGTCTGCCGCCCGTCTACCCTTATCGCCACGCGCCCCGGGATCCGGTGCTGATCTGTCATTCCTCGGGAACGACGGGAATGCCGAAGGCGATTACGTTCGAGCATCATCAATTTTTTGCCGGCATCCGCACCCGGCTGACAGTCGGCCGGGACTCGGAGCGCGTCCTGTCCGCGCTTCCGCATTCGCATTCGGCGGGCATTGCTTTCCCGATGTACTATATGCTGGTTGGTTCACCTCTCCTGATTATGGCCGATTTGTCGGGAGAGGCAGTCCTTGAGCAGGCTGAATCGTTCAAGCCGATGACCGTAATCGCCTTTCCGCAGACGTATGCGGAGCTCGCGGAGCTTGATCCGGCCAGCCGCAATACCGAGTCGATCGAGGTGTGGATGAACACGGGCGACAGCGCGCATGAGCGTCATATCCGTCCTCTAATCCGCGCCGGCTCGCACATCCGGAACGGCAAAAAAGAGAAAGGCTCGACCTTCCTTGACGGTCTGGGCTCATCTGAGATGGGCTTCACCCTGTTCCGCAAAATCCACTCTATTCGCACGGAAATTTACGACCGCTGTGTCGGCTATCCGAATGAATTCGTCGACGCGGCTGTGCTGAACCCTGAGGGAGAGACGCTGCCGCCGGGCCGGGTCGGCATGCTGGGCATCAAATCTCCGACGGTTACAAGCGGATACTGGAACCAATCGGAGCTTACTTATCGTTCTCGCCTGAACGGTTACTGGCTTACCGGCGATATGGTGTATAAGGACCAGCAGGGCATGTTCTACCATGTAGACCGAATCCAGGATACTATCCGGGGGAAGAACGGTCCGGTCTACAGCTTGCCGATGGAAGAAACGGCGCTCAACGCGCACGTTCTCGTCCGGGATTGCTCTGTCTTCGGCATTTCGGCGGAAGACGGGTTCGAACGGCCGGCGGCCGTGCTTCTCATAGCTGCCGGTTCCGGCTTATCGCCGGACGGATGGCTTGCTCTCGTCAACAGCACGCTTGAAAAGGCCGGACAAAGCCGGCTTGCGTTCCTGGCCGTAACCGAGGCCAAGGAAGACCTTCCGTGCGGCCCGACGGGCAAAATATTGAAGCGCGCGCTGCGCGAACGGTTTCGGGACGCGCTCCGGATTCCGAATGTGCTGCCGTCAGGGGACGCCGTCGCGTTCGATCCGGCCGACTCCGGCAGGCATGCGGCCTCGGCGGCGGAATAGGATACGTGCGAAATGCAGAAATATTTTTATTTCGCGGTAACGACGTTCAAGAGCATGAACGTGTATAAGCTCGATTTGGTGCTCAAGGTGGCCGGCTCCATCATATTAGTTACGGCCATGCGGGAGATTTGGCTGTCCATGTACAAATTTACGCCTCGTCTTGCCGCCGATACCGGCGTAGATGCCAAGACGATGGCCACTTACGCGATTGTATCCGTTATCGTCAGCATGCTGCTTGCACCGAACATGGCGGGCGAGATGGGACACAAGGTTTCAACCGGCACCATCGTGACCGATTTCATGAAGCCCTGGAACTGGATGCTGATGTATCTGGCGAAATCGGCCGCAAGTGCGGTGTTTTCCCTTCTTTTTGTCGTCGTGCCGCTTGGTATTGCGCTTTGGTTTATTTATCCGATCGACATACCGGACGCGGGACGGCTGATGCTGTTCGGGATCAGCGCCGCCATGGCTTTTATGCTATCGTTCTGCATTAATTTTTGCGTCGGCATTCTGGCTTTCCGCTTCACCCAGAGCTGGGGCTTCGATGTCATCAAGGAAGGCTTGGTCCGCGTCTGCTCCGGATTTCTGGTACCGCTCTGGTTTTTCCCGGAAGCCATCGGGGCCTTCCTGCACTGGCTTCCGTTCCAGGGCATTTATTATATACCGCTGTCCATCTATATCGGACAAAAGACCGGCGGGGAATTGGCCGGCGCTCTCGGCTTTCAGGCGGCATGGATGATGGCGCTCTTTCTGTTCGGCCAGGCCATGCTGTACTTCGAGAGGCGGCGGCTGGCCGCAGCGGGAGGGTAGTGCGGGTGATCATGTATGTAAAGCTGTACATAACGCTGCAGTGGGCAAATATCCGTTCACGAACGGCATACCCGGCCAATTTTTTGATCGGGACGATCAGCATCGCCATCATTTGCTTGGTCGACATGGTTCTTTCATGGGTACTGACGCAGCGCGTCCCGCAGATCGGGGGCTGGGGCTTCCATGAACTGCTGTTTATGCTGTCCGTCTGGAGGTTGACGCACGGTCTGTATATCGTCGTGTTCCAGCAGATTTCCGATCTCGACCGGACCTTGAGGGAAGGGGAGTTCGACCGCCTTCTGGTCAGGCCGCTGCCGCCGCTCTTCCAATATTTCACCCGGACCGTGGAAATCGGCGGGCTCGGCGATCTGGTCGTCGGCTGCGGCGGCTTGGCCTATGCGCTGCGCTATTTCGAAGGCTGGAACTTGATGCATATGGCGATGCTGATCGTTATGATCGTAAGCGCCGCAGCGATTGAATGGGCACTGTTCACACTCATTGCCTGCACGTCGTTCTGGACGCTTCAATCGCAGGGATTGCGGGGGATTTTCGACACATTCCTGTTCCAGTTCAGCAAATTTCCGTTAACTGCATACAGCAAATGGGTGCAGGTGCTGCTTACCTTTGTGCTGCCGGTCGGCTTTATTTCGTACTATCCGTCGCTGCATTTTTTTCAGGACAACAAGCCTATTCCGTTCTACACGGGACTCGTCTACGCGCCTCCGGTCATAGCCGTCCTGCTGTGCGGGTTGACGTATCTGGTGTGGCGCAGAGGCATCAATGAGTATAAAGGAGCGGGAACATGAGCGAAGTAATCGTGGCGGACCGATTAGTCCGCGAGTTCAAGGTTCCGGCTGCAGGAGGGGAGAAAAATCGGCAGACACGCGGCTTCGCCGGGTTGTTCGGATCGCGTAAAACCGTCAAGCGTGTCGTCGACGAGGTTAGCTTCTCGATTTGCAAAGGGGAATTCGTCGGCTACCTCGGTCCGAACGGAGCGGGAAAGTCTACGACGATCAAAATGCTTTCCGGCGTTCTTGTTCCGACCTCAGGCTCTGTCCAAGTGCTGGGCAGAGAACCTTACAAGCACCGGCAGGAAAACGCGCGCAGCATCGGCGTCCTGTTCGGCCAACGCTCCCAGCTGTGGTGGGATCTGCCGCTCGTCGAGTCCTTCCGCCTGCTCGCCAAAATTTATTCCATTCCTCGCCGGATTTATGAGGACAGATTGGCTACGTTCACGGACGTTCTTCATTTGGAGCACATCCTGCATATGCCGGTCCGGCAGCTCAGCCTCGGCCAGCGGATGTGCGGCGACATTGCCGCTGCGCTGCTGCACAGTCCGGAAATTTTGTTTCTGGATGAGCCGACGATTGGGCTCGATATCGTGGCCAAGACGAATATTCAGTCGTTTATTCGCAAAATCAATGAAGAACTGGGCATCACGGTCATTTTGACGACGCATAATTTGGACGATATCGAAAAACTGTGCAAGCGGGTTATCTTTATCGATCAGGGCCGGGTGATCTACGACGGCTCGACTTTGGAAATGGTGAGAGAATTTGGCGAGCACCGGTATCTGGTCGTCGATACGGGCGGTTGGAAACTCGGCGAGCCTGAGTGGCACGGACCCGAGATCGTCAGGACCGAAGAGCGAAAGCTGTGGTTCCGAATCGAAGACGACGCCCATATCGCACCGATGATCGGTATGTTGAACGAGCGGCTGCCGATCGTAGACCTCACGATCAAGGAGCCGGGGATTGAAGAAATCATCAAGCATATATACGAACAAAAAGCGTATCGAAACGCGTAAATTCAGGAGGTTATTCCATGAATGGGACGGAAAATCATATTTGTGTCGATTTGACGCCAACTTTCAACGGCAAAGGGATCACATGGGAAAAACTCGGCATCGAGGGCCGTTTGGACTTTCAGGGGCTGCACATTCACGGTGACATCGTCCCGAACGGGGAGACTGTGAAGGTAGGGGATACGGCGTTTGTGTTTCCAAAAACCGACAGTCCTGACAATGACCACATCAGCTGCGAGGGGCAATTGTTGGAGTTGGATGCCGTCCGCTGCAGACAAGCGGCGTTCCTCGGATTTTGTACGTGGGGGAATTTTAAAGGGCAGGCAACAATCCGCTATGCGGATGGGACGGAAGAGAAAAAAGAGCTTGCATTGTCGGACTGGATCCAGCCCCAAAAAGCGGAGACCGGATTTTTCCACGACGAACCGGCCTTCACATTCCCGTACTGCCATGAAAAAGAGATCAAAATAGACCGGGTTCACGGCTTTTATGTGGACCGGATTAAGCTGGATGAGACCCGGGCGATCCGATCGATCGAGCTGCCCGACAATCCGAACATGTACTTGTTTGCCATGACGCTTGAAGGAGTAGAGCCCCGTTGAGGAAGAACGCCTCAGGGCCAGGAGGACCCTGATTTTACCGGAGTGGACCCTGGATGATTCATTCCTTATTAGTTAAACCCTGGCTGTTACAGCCAGGGGTTTTTCTTTTTTCGGGGGAAGGGATAGGCTAACTTTGTTTCGGCTGAAAAGCTGCGAAGGCTTGATACTGTGCGGTTTTATTCCTGTTTATGGTCAAATCTTTTATTATTCTTTCATTTGGCTGTAGTATACTTAAAAAAGTTACGATTCAGAGATTTGAAATCACTAAAAATTCAGTCAAGAGGAGTAAAACAACAATGCTCGTAACAAGAATAAAGAAGGGGTTATTGCTGAAGTTCGCCATTATTTTAGCCGGGTGTGCGTTATTCTCCGTATTATCGCTTTTCTCTCCGCTTGCGTCCCCTGCGTCGGCAGCGTCTCCGCCTCCATGGACCTACTGTGCCGCCGACGGGAAATATTGTTCGTTTACCGGCACGAAACTCGTGGAATATGGTTCGACGTCGTTAATAGATGGCCAACAGCGTTACATAACTAAAAAGCTGACTTCCAAAACGTATACGCTAGCTGACGGTTCGTCTGTTGCAGGCGTATTTTGCGGTGAAAGCGAGTTTGCTCATGTAGAACCAGCAAATATATTTGGCAATGGTTGCTTATATCGCGACCCTGGCCCGGAGCTTGATGCCGCGTGGTCCGCATCTGTCGGCGAGGGCAATAAGACGGTTACGGTTTCTTTTACCGTTCCGGAGACGCAAGTGGGTACGCTTGCCGATCTGAAAAGCAAAATCAGCGTCAAAAGAACGGATGAGGCGATCTTTAAAGCGCTCGATTCGGAGGATTCCATCAGCAACTCCACATCAGGCGGGGCCAGCAAGCTTCAAATCAATTTTAAAAACCCGCTGATGGGGTTGGGCAACCAGATTAGAATAGAAGCAGGCGCACTTGCGGATATCGTAAGGGAACCTTTCAATGGGCCGATAGAGATCAACGATCTCGACGAGAATGACCTGGGCAGTTGGCAGTACGTGGGCAACAGAGGCTTATCGGTAGGCAAATCGTTTCAAATATCCCTGGCGTTCATTGACGGCACTCCCTATATGGCTTATGTCGATGGCATTAGCATCGGCGACGGGCTAGGCGGCAAACTTTACGTGAAAAAATACGATGCAAACACAAACAGTTGGACGCTTGCCGGGAACGGCGCGCTTTCTACAGGCTCAGTCAACTCGATGGCCACGTCCGTCTCGGACGGTATCTTGTATGCAGCTTATAACGATGCGGCAAACGGAAATAAGTTGTCCGTAAAAAAATACGATGGTAGCAGTTGGCTGCCTGTAGGCAGCGGAGATATTTCGACAGGCCTAGCGAGCGGGATTTCCTTGAAGGTCTCTAACGGCACTCCTTATGTTGCGTATGAGGATGGGTCAAAAGGTTATAAAATTACGGTGAAAAAATACGATGCAAGCAGTGGCGGTTGGGTGACGATGGGCAGCGAGGGATTTTCGCAGGATACCGTGTCGCAGATCTCCTTGTCGGTCTACGACGGCACCCCTTACGTGGCATATCGAAACGAGAAACCGGATCGCATACATGTTGGCGGAATATGGCAGGATATCACCGTTTACACAGGTGTGGCCAAAAAATTCGACAAAACGGGCGGAAGCTGGGTCGCTTTGGGCCAATTTGCCGATGGCGGAAATCAAAACACGTCCTTGACCGTAGACGGCGGCATCCCGTATGTTGCTTATGTGGATTGGCTAACCGGCAATAGCATCACGCTGAAAAAGTACGAGGGAAACGGTTGGACGAGGATAGACAACGGGAGTTTAAAAATAGTGGGAGATGGCGGGAATTTTGTAAATTACACTTCCTTCTATTTTTCCGGGGGGACTCTCTATGTGGCTTATGCGGGAAGTGACGCTAAAGCCACAGTGAAGAAATTTAACGGAAGCAGTTGGGTAACGGTGGGCGTCTCGGGGATTACGGAAAGCACGGCGCTTGGAAACTCTCTTTACCTCGATAACGGCGTTCCCTATTTGGCGAATTCCGTATTTATTATGGGTGGAGATCCCGCTATCGACAGGAAGCCGGGAGTTCAGAAATTTCTTTTGACACCGCCTGCGTTGACGGCGGATACGACGAGCAATGACACGGCAAGCGCGATCGACATTACGTTCCCGGATTTAGCGGCTTGGCGCAATGAAATTACTGCGGTGAGAGACGGAACGACCGTGATTTCGGCGGCGGATTATACGGTTAGCGCCGGGAAGATCACGTTGGGCCCGGGCGTGCTGGCAAAAGGAAACCATACGATCACGGTATCGACGAGACATTATGCGGATGCGACATTAAGTCAGATGATAACACCGAGATCGCCGACGTTAACGGCGGACACGACAGGCAACAATGCGGCGAACGCGATCGACATCACGTTCCCGGACGATGCGGCATGGCGCGGAGCGATTACGGCAGTAAAAGACGGCGCGGCAACAGTGCCGGCGGATAGTTACACCGTAAGCGCCGGGAAGATCACGATAGGCGCCGGCGTGCTTGTGGAAGGCAATCATACGATTACCGTATCCGCAACCGGCTATGCGGACACAAGCGTCAATCAGACGATCCAAGCGAACACAGCGGATTTGAGCGGCTTGAGCGTAAGCAGCGGTTCGTTAAGTTTTGCAGCGGCAACGACGAGCTATACACTGAGCGTTGCGAGCAGCGTTGCGAGCGTGACGGTCACGCCGACGGCGGCGGATGCAACAGCGAGCGTGACGGTTGCAGCAAATGGGGGAGCGAGTTCGGCTGTAACAAGCGGCCAGCCAAGCGAAGCGATTCCGCTGAGCGTAGGAGCGAATACGATTACAGTAGTTGTAAAAACGCAGAATGGCGCCATCACGAAAACCTATACGATCCATGTCATCAGGATCAGCAACGATGCGCTGCTGTCCGGCTTGACTGTAGATCAAAGCACGATTTCACCTGCGTTTGCGCCATCGGAACTTGAATACAGCGTGAATGTGCCCAACGCCGTTTCAACTCTCAATTTCACCGTAACCAAGGCGAATCCGGATCAAACGCTTACGGTTACAGGCGCGGCGAACGGCACAGTTACGGGCAACGTGTATACCTATACTTTTTCCAACTTGAATGTCGGGTCTAACCTGATCCCAATTATGGTGACCGCGCAGGACGGCATGACGATGAATACGTATTCTCTCACTGTGAACCGTGCGCCAATGGCAAGCAGCAATGCGGACTTGAGCGGTCTATCGTTGTCGAGCGGAGCGCTAAGTCCCGCTTTCGCATCCGGAACAACGGCCTACACTTCCAGTGTGGATAACGGCGTATCGAGTCTTACCGTAACGGCGAGCGTATATGACAGCAGGGCGGCGATGACCGTGAACGGAATTTCGATATCCAGCGGTCAAGCGAGCGGAGCTATCAGCCTGAATGTTGGCCCTAATCCAATCGCCATCGTTGTAACAGCACAAAACGGCAGCAGCAAGCTGTATCAGGTTACAGTGACGCGCGAGGCACCGGTTACTGCGCCAAGCGGTGGTGGAAGTGATGGAGGTGGTAGTGGTTCAACAGCACCAAGCAGCAATGCAGACTTGAGCGGTCTATCGTTGTCAAGCGGAGCGCTAAGTCCCGCCTTCGCATCCGGAACGACGGCCTACACTTCCAGTGTGGATAACGGCGTATCGAGTCTTACCGTAACGGCGAGCGTATATGACAGCAAGGCGGCGATGACCGTGAACGGAATTTCGATATCCAGCGGTCAAGCGAGCGGAGCTATCAGCCTGAGTGTTGGCCCTAACCCGATCGCCATCGTTGTAACAGCACAAAACGGCAGCAGCAAGCTGTATCAGGTTACAGTGACGCGCGAGGCACCGGTTACTGCGCCAAGCGGTGGTGGAAGTGATGGAGGTGGTAGTGGTTCAACAGCACCAAGTAACCCGCCGGTAACTTCCGCTGACGGTCATTTAACGCTTCCGATAGGAACAGCGGGCGAGGTTAGTTTGCAAAGCGAGGTCACGGTCTCTATCCCGGCAAATGCTTCAGCCCAAGAACTGAAAATAACGATAGACAAATTGCTAGAAACTCACAACCTGCTAACGAATAAAGAAGTTCCGGTCAGCCCGATTTTCGAGATTTTGAAAAATTTCTCAGGTAACTTTAGCAATCCGGTAACGCTGACTTTTGCTTTCGATCCGACAAGCTTGAGCAGTGGCCAAAGGGCCGCGGTATTTTATTTTGACGAAGCGAAGAAGGAATGGGTGGAAGTCGGCGGCGTAGTAAACGGCAATCACATCCGTGTAGAGGTGGAGCACTTTACGAAATATGCGGTGTTCGCTGTAGGTCAAGCGGCGGCAGGGCCAAAGAAAGATTCTTTGACCGGTACGAAACTGAATTTTAGCGATATATCCGGACATTGGTCTGAGGCCAGCATCAAGCGAGCGGTTAGCGGCGGAATCGTAACGGGTTATTCGGACGGCACATTCAAGCCGAATCATACCGTTACGCGTGCGGAATTTGCCGTCATGCTGATGAACGCGCTGAAGCTGCAAGGAGAAGGAGCGCCGCTGACTTTCACAGATGCAGCGAAGATCGGAGCTTGGGCGCAGCAAGCAGTCGCGCAGGCGGTGCGAGACGGCATTATTAAGGGCTATGAGGATGGCAGCTTCCGTCCGGATAAAGAAATTACGCGAGCAGAGATGGCGCTGACGATCGCTAAGGCACTGGGCAAATCTGTCGAAACGAATGCAGCAACAGGCTTCGCGGACGACAAGGACATTCCGGCATGGGCGAAGGACAGCGTTGCTTATGTGAAGCAAGCAGGTATTGTGCAAGGGAAAGGCGATAACGCATTCGCCCCTCAAGACCCTGCAACAAGGGCAGAAGCTGTAACGATTCTATTGAATATGCTGGCACAAAAGAGCAAGTAAAGTACAGTCTTCTTCAAAAGGCTTCTCCTATGCGGCAATAAGCCATAAGGAGAAGCCTTTACATTGCCATGATTTTGAGTTAATTGTACCGTGCATGCATGCGGGCTATACATCGGTCATGATTGATGCTTCCATGCACGCTTTTGAGGAAAACGTAAAGAGGACGAAAAAGGTCGTTGAAATAGCAAAAGCCCTGGGATTCATGTTAAAGCAGAACTGGGAAAAGTCGGCGGGGTAGAAGATGATATTGTGGTTGAAGAAGCGGATGCTATGTTGGCGGATTCGAAGGAATGTGCAGAATTTATTGAATTGACGGGAGTTCCTACATTGGCTCCAGCGATTGGTACGGCACACGGGATTTATAAAGGTGAACCGAGGATTGCCTTTGACCGGATTGCCGAGATCGCGAGGAGCGTATCGGTTCCACTTGTATGGCATGGGGGCTCCGGTATTCCTGCGGAACAAGTGAAGCAATGAGAATGATCAGGGAAAATCTCCGCTCTGCAGGCTGCACTAAATCTCTCGCGTCAGAGGCGATAGCCACAATCTGCCTGGCTGCACGAAGAAAACCTGCAAAAATACATGAATTTGCGTCCTAAATCGCTGGCGAAGCTGAATTCCTGCAAAAGTACAGGCTTTTCACCGAATAGATGGACTCCGGTTCACTCTCAGCGAAAATTCATGCGCTTTTGCAGGTTTTTCACCAAAATAAACCAATTTCAAAGAAAAAACCTGCACTTTCGCAGGTTTTCTCTCTGTCAGGCTGATTCCTGACCAGTTGCGCAGTTCCATAACATGCGCTAAGAGAGGCGCGCGCCCGGAAAAAGC
Source organism: Paenibacillus sp. sgz302191 (assembly GCF_057749925.1). Lineage (NCBI taxonomy): Bacteria > Bacillati > Bacillota > Bacilli > Caryophanales > Paenibacillaceae > Paenibacillus > Paenibacillus sp. sgz302191. Next base: position 93,710 of record NZ_JBYLHY010000010.1, on the reverse strand, counting down.
GGCTGTCCCCCTAATTAGGGTCGGGCAGATTAAAGAGCGAAAAAGTTTCCGCTCTTTTCTTTTGCCGGGAGCGGAGCTTGGTATACCGAGCCCTCGAAAATTGCCATCTCAGCCCTGCAGCGGGAGTTCTCTAACCCAAGAGGCGATGGAGCGGATATCGTCGGGTGTGGTACGGCAGCAGCCGCCGATGATCCGGGCTCCCTGGTTGTACCAGGTTTGTGCGCTATCGCCGAAGCACTGGTCATCGGATGTCCCTTGCCAGCTCCGTGTGACCGCAACGTATTGCTCGCCGGAGTTGGGGTATACCAGAATCGGCTTGGAGGTATGCTGGCGGATTTCACGAATAAGCTCCGCAATGTATTGGGGCGATGTGCAGTTTACGCCTATGGCCGCGATTTGATCGCAGCGGTCCAGCCATTCGGCGCATTCGCCAATGGTGTCCCCATTGCTGATATGTTGTCCATCCTTGGCGCTGAAGCTGACCCATGCGTATGCATCAGGAAATTGCTGCAGCGCGGCGGCAATTGCTTTGGCTTCCGTCAAGCAGGGGATGGTCTCGCATGCCAGAAGATCGGCTCCGGCTTCCAACAATGCTTTCATACGAGGACGATGAAACTCAGTAAGCTCCTGTTCGTTCACCGAGTAGTCCCCGCGATACTCCGAACCGTCCGCCAAATAAGCCCCGTAAGGGCCGACTGAAGCGGCCACTATCGGTTTCGGCCTGCTGTTTTTATGCTCCCATGCCTGCCAAAAACGATTCCTGGCCTCTACGGCAAGGCGCACCGAAGATTGAATAAGCGCAACCGCTTCCGCTTCGCTTAAGCCGCGTTGAACAAAGCCGCCAATCGTTGCCTGATAGCTGGCGGTAATGGCGCAGTCGGCACCGGCCGCGAAATAGTCGAAATGAACCTGCTCTATGACACCGGGGTTCTCAAGCAGGATTTTGGCGGACCACAGGGAATCGTTGATGTCGCAGCCGCGGCGTTCCAGTTCTGTGGATAAAGCGCCGTCCAATATCATAACGGGAAACCGGTCAAGAATATGTCGTATCGGGTTCACTATCTACACCTCACCAATGGACAGAATATGAACCATCGTAACAAATATTTATACAATATACAATATATAAAAAGTAAAAAAACCAGCATATCGGCTGGCCCGATGTACTGATTTTTCTCATTCTAAATCATATCCGTATAGTCGATTTTCCAATGCACGTTCTTGATGAACGCTTCAACTCCTTGCGCATCCTTCGCTTTGAAATATTGGATGATTTGCCTATGCTCTTCATTCATCTGGGAAAGGACGGAAAACAATTTTTCCTTGTCGCTGCTCAAATAAATTTGTCTTACAAAGCTTTGCTGCAGCGAATGCAGCAGTTCGACCAGGGAGCTGTTGTTGCATTTCAAATGGTATACATGATGAAATTGATTTTGATAAAGCTGATATTCGGAGTAATCCTGCTGCTGAATGGCAAGATCGATTTTATCGACCAATTGGACCATTTGGGCAATGTCCTCATTTGTGAGATGCGCAGCGGCCAATGAAGCGGCCAATCCATCGAGCGCGGCGACAATTTGGAAGACGTCCAGCTTCTTCTTGGTATCCAGTTCCTTGACGATAAAGCCTCTTCGCGGCATGTTTTCGAGCAAATTTTCCGATGCCAGTTGAATGAGCGCTTCTCTGACCGGCGTACGGCTGACACCGAGCTTTTCACAGATGGAGGCCTCATTTATTTTCTGATTGGGAAGAAGGGAGCCGTTCTGGATTTTCTCCGCAATATAATTGTAGACGTGATCCTTCAAAGATTGATAGCGGTTGGCCGAAATGATCATTCACCCTCTCATGAAATTACAAATAATACAATATACGATATACGTAAGTTCTACGATCCATAGTAACATTGTGAATTGCTTTATTCAAGTGGAGTCAAACCGATTTGAAAACGCTTTATTTTTTTGTTGATTTTCAAAATACGGCGTGCTATGATCTAAATCACAGAGAATATAGTATATTGTATACAAATTTGCAAAAGCTAAAATTACCCTATATATCGGGAAAAGGCTGTGTAATGAACATATGTTGTGCGCTATTTTGTATACAATATATTTTAAAACATTCAAAACATAAGCGAGGGTGAGCGACGTGCGAGAGGAATGCGATATGCAAATAAATATGGGAACGAAGGCGGTATGGGCCGGGGAGAGAGATTTTAGAGTCTACGGGGCAACGCAAGTCCCGGTGATGATGAGCGTTGCTTACGATTATGAAGATGTGGACGAATGGTATGAGGTGGCGATGGGCCATAAACCGGGCTATACGTATAATCGGATGTCCAACCCGACGGTCCGCTCCTTGGAAGAGAAGGTAAGGCTGCTGGAGGGAGCCGAGAATGCGTACGCTTTTTCCTCGGGTATGGCGGCGATTAGCAGCACATTGTATACATTTTTGAAGCCCGGTGACCGGGTCGTGTCCGTTAAGGATACGTATGGGGGAACGAATAAAATTTTCACGGAATTTCTGCCGCGTATCAATGTGCAGGTGACGCTCTGCAATACGGGAAATCATGAAGAAATCGAAGCGGAGATAGCCAAAGGCTGCCAAGTGGTTTATCTCGAGTCCCCGACGAACCCGACGTTGAAGATAACGGACATCCAGCGTTTGGCTAAGGCTGCAAAAGCCGTAGGCGCATTGGTGATGGTAGACAATACATTTGCTACGCCAATTAACCAAAATCCGCTTCGCCTCGGTGTCGACCTGGTCATCCACAGCGCGACCAAATATTTGAGCGGACATGCGGATGTGCTGGGCGGCGTCGTGTGCGGGTCCGAAGCGCTGATGGAGAAAATCTACCATTATCGCGAGATTAATGGGGCGACATTGGATCCGTGGTCGGCCTTCCTCATCATTCGCGGGATAAAAACCCTTCATCTGCGCGTACGGCAGCAGGCGCAAAGCGCGATGGCGATGGCGAAGTTACTGCAGCGGCACCCGCTCGTGGAGAGCGTGAATTACCCGGGTCTCGAAACGCATCCACACCATGATATCGCCAGGCGTCAGATGAAAGGGTTCGGCGGCATTCTGAGCATTGTGCTCAAGGGCGGGATGGAGGCCATCAAGCTGCTGCTCCTCAAGCTGCAGTATGCGAATCGGGCCGGCAATCTGGGGGCGGTCGAAACGATATACGGGCCTGCGAGAACGACAAGCCATGTGGAATGTACCTTGGAGGAGCGTCAAGCGCTCGGGATTTCGGAAGGCTTGCTGCGGATTTCGGTCGGCATCGAGGATACCGAGGATTTGATTGCGGATTTGACACAAGCATTGGCTTATGTAGAGGCTCAAATGCCGGTTAGCGTTCACAACAAATAGGGGGAGAACAACGATGGAAATGAAAATCGCGCTGCTTGGATTCGGAGTTGTCGGTCAGGGATTGGCTGAAATTTTGCAGGAAAAAGGACAGGAGCTGGCAGACAGCCTCGGCTTCCAAGCCAAAATAGTCGCTATCTCCGATTTGATGAAGGGAGCCGTGTACCATCCCGACGGGATTCAGATCGCGGAAGCGCTCCGCGCCGTCAAGGAGACGGGCAAGCTGGATGCTTATCCGGAGACGCCCGGCCTGATTCGGGGCTTGGACAGCTTCAAGACGATTCGGGAGACGAACGCGGATACCGTCGTGGAACTTACTTTTACGGATGTCAAGACGGGTCAACCGGCCATCGATCACTGCCGCGCGGCGTTCGAATGCAAGAAGCACGTGGTCATGAGCAACAAAGGCCCCGTGGCACTTGCCTATCAAGAGCTGTCGAAGCTGGCGCGCAATAATGGAGTCCGTTGGGGCTATGAGGGTACCGTTATGAGCGGAACCCCGGCGCTCCGGATGCCGATTACTACGTTGGCCGGCAATCGGATCGATGAGATCAAAGGGATTTTGAACGGGACGACCAACTACATGCTGACCCGGATGGAGGAAGGGATGAGCTACGAGGAGGCATTGTCCGAGGCTCAGTCGTTAGGTTACGCCGAAGCGGATCCGACCAGCGATGTGGAAGGCTACGACGCTCAATACAAAATTACGATTCTCAGCAATATCGTAATGAATGCGCCGCTCGAGAGAGAGGATGTCCCGTGCGAGGGGATCAGCAAGCTTACCCAGGCGGACATTCGGCGGGCGAAAGCGGAAGGGAAACGGTGGAAGCTGATTGCCCGGTGTTATCGCGAAGGCGAACGCCTCCTGGCCAAGGTAGGCCCGGAAATGGTGCCGCTCGATGATCCGCTCGCCGGTGTCGGTGGTGCCGTCAACGCCATCACTTATTATTGCGATCTGGCCGGCCCGATCACCTTGATGGGAGCGGGAGCGGGGCGCAAGGAGACAGGCTTCTCCATCCTGATCGATCTTATCAATATTCATCGCAACCAATTGTAGTATGCGCATCAGTCAATGACCGCTATCAATAGACAAAAGGATGAGGTGCTGTAGATGATATTGGAAACGATAGCTAAGAAACATCAAATGTATTTGGCCGGACAATGGGTGTACCGCGAAAATACGATGCCGGTTTGCGATCCTCAGGATAACCGCTTGATTGCGACCGTACCGGCCGCTTCCCGGCTTGACATGCTGTATGCCATCGAGGAAGCGAAGGAAGGATTTCGCGTCTGCTCCGAGCTGCCGACCCATGAGCGTATGGCCATTTTGCACCGGGCTGCGGACTGGGTCCACGAAAACCGGGAGCTTTATGCGACTATCATCGCATCGGAAGGCAGCAAGACGATCCGCGAGGCGCGCAAGGAAGTCAGACGGTGCGTAGAAACGCTGCGCATCAGCGCGGAGGAAGCAAGAAGGCTGAACGGGGAGACGATTCCGTTCGACCAAATGCCCGGAAGCGAGCACCGGCTCGGATACTATTACCGTTTTCCTGTCGGAATCGTCGGGGCGATTACCCCGTTTAACGATCCGTTGAATTTGGTGGCCCACAAAGTGGGGCCGGCGATCGCCGCGGGCAACGCCATTATCGTAAAACCGGCGCCGGCCACTCCGTTAAGCGCTCTCATGCTTGCGGAGGCTTTTGATAAAGCGGGACTGCCGCACAAAGTACTGTCCGTCATTACGGGGAACGCCGCGGAAATCGGGGAAGTGCTGGTAACCCATCCGGAAGTGAGAATGATCTCCTTCACAGGAGGGTTTGCAACCGGCAAATTGATTATGCAAAAGGCCGGCCTGAAAAAAATGAGCATGGAGCTGGGCTCCAACTCGCCGGTCATCGTTTTGAACGATGCGGATGTGCATGAGGCGGTGGAATCGAACGTATCCGGCGCCTTCTGGGCCGCAGGGCAAAATTGCCTCGGCGTCCAGCGCATTTATGTTCAAGAGGAACTGTACGATACGTTCGTCGCCCGATTCGTGGAGAGAACCCGCCGGTATAAAGTCGGGGATAAGAGCCTGGAAGATACGGATATGGGACCTATGATCAACGAACTGGAAGCGAGGCGCGTGGAAAAATGGGTGCAGGAGGCTGTGGACAGCGGAGGCAAGCTGCTCTGCGGAGGCAAGCGCGACGGCGCTTTCTATGAGCCTACGGTTATGGTGGACGTGCCCAAAGATTGCCGGATCGTGAAGGACGAAGTGTTCGGCCCGGTGGTCACGATCTTCAAGGTGGCGAATCTGGAGGAGGCGGTCCAGCAGTCCAACAGCGTTGATTTCGGCCTGCAGGCAGGTATTTTCAGCCGCGATATCGATAAAGTTTTTCAGGCGGTACGCAAGCTGGATGTGGGGGGCGTCATGGTGAACGACAGCTCGGATTACCGCATCGACGCCATGCCGTTCGGCGGAGTGAAGAGCTCCGGTATCGGCAGAGAAGGCGTGAAATTTGCCCTGATGGAAATGACCGAGCCGAAGGTCGTTTGTTTCAAGATATCTCAGTAAGCGGCTTCATATTTTGGGCTGTAGGGGAGAAGAATCATGGCTATACGGATGGAGAACGATTTTTTAGGGGAAAAAGAGGTGCCGGCCGAAGCCTACTACGGCATACAAACGATCCGCGCCTCCGAAAATTTCCCTGTCACCGGTACGCCGGTGAATAAGCATTTGATCCTCGCTTTAGCCGAGATCAAGAAGGCAGCGGCGCTAGCCAATATGGCGACGAACCTGCTGCCCCGGACCATCGGCACGGCTATCGTGCAAGCCGCGGAGGAGGTCATCGAGGGCAAGCTCTCCGACCAATTTATCGTCGATGCCATTCAGGGAGGCGCAGGCACCTCCATCAATATGAACATGAACGAAGTATTGGCTAATCGAGCCCTGGAGCTCATGGGCAAAGCCAAGAGCGATTACTTTCATTGCTCGCCGAACGGTCACGTGAACATGGCCCAATCCACGAATGACACGGTACCTACGGCACTCCGGATTGCCGCTTACCGTCTGGCCCGGAACTTGATCGATACGGTGGATTCGCTGGAATCGGTGCTGCTTCACAAGGCCAAACAATTCGACGGTATCATCAAAATGGGACGCACCCACCTTCAGGATGCCGTGCCGATACGGCTGGGGCAGGAATTCGGCGCTTATGCCCGAGTCATCGGCCGGGATAAAGCAAGAATTCAAATGGCGGCACGGGGCCTTCTCCGCATTAATCTGGGGGCCACGGCCGTAGGTACGGGCTTGAATGCCAAGCCGGAGTATATCGCTTTAGCCTGCTCGTATTTGGCGGAGCAAACGGGCATCCCCGTCCGGCCTGCCGACGATTTGGTGGATGCCACGCAAAATACGGATGCTTTTACCGAGCTTTCCTCAACCTTAAAAATTATGGCGGTCAACTTGTCGAAAATATGCAATGATATCCGTCTGATGGCTTCCGGCCCGATGACGGGACTGGGAGAGCTTCGGCTCCCCCCGAGACAGCCGGGCTCCTCGATCATGCCCGGCAAGGTAAACCCAGTGCTGCCCGAAATGATCAATCAAATTGCCTTTCAAGTGATCGGCAACGACCATACGATTTGTTTGGCATCCGAGGCAGGACAATTCGAACTTAATGTGATGGGACCCGTAATCGCTAGTAATTTGCTTCAATCCCTGTTAATCTTAACTAACGGATTGGCCGTATTTCAAAGGCATGCTTTAGCAGGGATCGAAGCGAATGAGGAACGCTGCAAGTCTTATGTGGACAAGAGCTTCGGCGTCATTACCGCTCTCAACCCCCACCTCGGTTACGAAACGGCGGCCCGAATCGTGAAGGAAGCGCTCCAAACGGGACAAACCATTAGACAGATCATTTTGGAGAGGCAACTGCTGACCGAGGTTGAATTGGAACAAGTACTGAATCCTTATGAAATGACGACACCGGGAATTGCCGGTTTTCAATACTTTGAAAACTTGGAAAAGGGAGCGAACAGAGGATGAACAACACGAGCGACAGCACTCAAAACAATTTGAAACGCACAATGAAAAGCAGGCATTTATTCATGATTTCTCTCGGGGGAGTTATCGGAACGGGTTTATTTCTTAGCACAGGGTACATTCTTAATCAAGCGGGTCCCGGAGGAGCCATTCTCTCTTATTTGGTAGGCGGCCTGATTATGTATTTGGTCATGCTGTGTCTCGGAGAATTAAGTGTGGCAATGCCGACTACAGGCTCATTTCCGGCCTACGCGACCAAATTTATCGGACCCGCAACAGGCTTCACGATCGGTTGGCTGTACTGGCTGACCTGGGTGGTCACGGTAGGCTCCGAGTTTACAGCGGCCGGACTGCTTATGCAGCGGTGGTTTCCCGATATTTCCGTATGGGTCTGGAGCGCAATTTTCGCCGTTTTGCTGTTTGCTCTGAACGCGTATTCGGCCAAGTTTTTTGCGGAATCCGAGTTCTGGGTTGCTGGCTTTAAAGTTATTGTTATTGTTTTGTTTATCATATTGGGCGGGGCGGCCATGTTCGGACTGCTACCGATGAAAGACCAGGCGGCTCCGATGCTGCACAATATTTTGGATCAGGGCGGCTTGTTCCCGAACGGGTTATTGCCGGTGCTGTTCGTTATGATTTCCGTTAACTTCGCTTTCTCGGGGACGGAGCTTATCGGGGTTACGGCCGGCGAAACGGAAGACCCGGATAAAAGCATCCCGAGATCGATTCGTACGGTCGTATGGCGGACGATGGTTTTCTTCATTGGCGCCATCATCGTGCTGGCAGGTCTTATTCCTTGGAAGGAAGCCGGGGTTATCGAGAGCCCGTTCGTACTCGTTTTTGAAAAAATCGGTATTCCTTATGCCGCCGATATCATGAACCTGGTCATTTTGACGGCTCTCCTGTCGGTAGGAAATTCCGGACTTTATGCCTCCACGCGGATGCTTTGGGCGCTTTCCCAGGAGAGTATGGTCAGCCCTTGGCTCGGCCGGGTAACGAAACAGGGCATTCCGTTTAACGCGTTGATTGTCAGTATGATGGTAGCCTGCTTGTCGTTGCTTTCCAGCGTTTACGCGGCGGATACCGTTTATGTCGTTCTCATAGCTGTTTCCGGCTTTGCCGTAGTGGCGGTATGGATGGGAATCGTCGCATCCCAATTCATGTTCCGCAGACAATTCCTTAAGCAGGGCGGCAGCCTGAACGATCTGAAATATAGGACGCCGCTATACCCGATTGTACCGATCGCTGCCTTCATCCTGTGCTTGGCCTCTTGCATCGGCTTATACTTCGACCCTGCCCAACGCATCGCCTTGTATTGCGGAATTCCTTTTGTAGCGGCATGCTATCTTATTTACTATGTAAAGAACAGAAAAAAAACGCTTAATAAGGGGTGAGCTTGATGGCGGGAATGGCAAGAGGAAGCACAACGATTGTAATAAGGCTGGAAATGAGAAAAGAACTGGTAGCTTTCGGCCGCATTGCAATGGCTATCGGACAAGCGGGGGGCGATATCGTTGCGGTCGATGTCGCACAATCGGGCAAAGCGAAGACGATCCGGGATATTACCGTACAAGTGGGCGATGACAGCCTCACAAACGAAATTGTAAGCGCAATCAAAAATTTGGAAGGGGTACAGGTCATCCATGTTTCCGATCAAATTTTTCTCTCTCATCTGGGCGGGAAAATAGAAACGGTCCCCAAAATCGCGATCAAAAACCGCGAAGATCTTTCGCGGGTATATACCCCAGGGGTAGCGCGGGTGTGCATGGCGATCTACAACGATCCGCCCAAAGCGCACTCGCTTACGATCAAAAGAAACACGGTCGCCGTCGTTTCGGACGGATCGGCCGTGCTGGGGCTCGGGAACATCGGCCCGGAGGCCGCGATGCCCGTCATGGAAGGAAAAGCCATGCTGTTCAAGCAAATGGCCGGTGTCGATGCATTCCCGATTTGTCTCGACGCGCACAGCACCGAGGACATTATTCACATTATTAAAGCGCTCGCTCCTACGTTCGGGGGCATCAATTTGGAGGATATATCCGCCCCGCGCTGCTTCGAAATCGAACGGAGGCTGATCGACGAGCTGGATATTCCGGTGTTCCACGATGACCAGCATGGGACCGCTGTCGTCATTCTGGCGGGTCTGCTCAATGCGGCGAAGGTCGTCAAAAAGGATTTGACCCGCTGCAAAGTGGTCGTTTGCGGTATCGGTGCGGCCGGCATTGCCTGTACGAAGATGCTGCTGGCTTTGGGGGTAACCAACCTCATCGGGGTGGACCGGGAAGGTGCGATTGCTCGGGGGCAGCATTACGATAATCAGGCTTGGCAGTGGTATGCCGATCATACGAATCCGCAAAATTTGAAGGGACCGCTGAGTGAAGTTATCCGAGGAGCCGATATTTTCATCGGCGTGTCGGGTCCCAAAGTGCTGAGCGCCCAAGATGTGAAACATATGGCGGCGGATCCGATCGTATTTGCGATGGCGAACCCGACGCCCGAAATTATGCCGGAGGAAGCCGCGCCGTACGTGCGTGTTATGGCAACCGGCAGATCGGATTTCCCGAACCAGATTAATAACGTGCTGTGCTTTCCCGGACTGTTCCGAGGCGTGCTCGATTGCCGCGCTTCCCGGATAACCGAAGAAATGAAGCTGGCCGCCGCGAAAGCGATTGCCTCCGTCGTTAGCGATGAAGAACTGGATGAGTCCTACATCATCCCAAGTGTGTTTAATCAAATGGTCGTGGAAAAAGTACGGGAGGCCGTCATCGACGCGGCCTATCAATCCGGGGCCGCCAGACGGAACATGATGCGGGAATCTGCGAAGGAAGACGCCGCGGTCTTATCTGCAAGCGGTGGGTATGCATGAATGAGCATATAAAGAATGGTGCGGCCATCACCCTGGGCTCCGCCATTATGGGTTTTGGCATCAACTATTTTAATACGGCGAATGGTCTGGCGGAGGGAGGCATTACCGGTGTCAGCCTGCTGCTGAAGTACATGTTCGGCTGGGAAACGGGGATTACGAATTTCCTGATGAATCTCCCGTTGTTCTTTATCGGCTGGAAGGTGCTGGGACGAAGAGCTTTTCTTTACACGGTTTTTGCCACACTGATGTTTTCTTTATTCGTATATATGTTTAAAAATATTCATTTTGCCATGCACGACCTGCTGCTGGCCTCTCTATACGCCGGCGCGACAGTCGGAGTAGGCTTAGGCATCGTCTTCCGGTACGGAGGGACCAGCGGAGGAACGGATATTATTGCCCAGATGCTGAAAAAGGTGTTCGGCTGGCCGATCGGCAGGACCGTGTTTTTGTTCGACAGTATTACGATTGTGCTCTCACTCATCTATTTGGACAGAGAACGTGCGATGTACACGATCGTCGCTGTTTTTATCGGCTCCAGAGTCATCGATTACGTGCTGGAAGGAACGCTAAAAGGCAAAGCGGCTATTATTGTGAGTCGTCGGGCGGAAGAGATTTCCGCACGAGTTCACGATGAGCTTGAAAGAGGTACGACCTTTTTGTACGGCAAGGGCGGCTACAGCTATGATGAGAAAACGATTATTTACTGCGTAGTCGGCCGCTCCGAAATTGGCAGGTTGAAGAAGCTGGTCCATACGATCGACCGGGAAGCTTTTGTCACAGTAAATGATGTGTTCGAGGTTTTCGGAGAAGGCTTTAATCCGATGCACGAAAAAGGATAGTTGGAGATTTGCGGAAGTAAGCTGACGGTTTCTGCGCGGCGGCCTTCCGCTTTTTTTTGTTCAAAAACCGCGGTGCACTTATTTTCTTATCTCCGCTTACACCAAACAAACTGTAAATACATATAAATGCCTATAAAGTTTTTCATTGCTCATGTAAAGAGGCGAGTATAATTATGGTTTCGTATATGGATTACACATCACCGTCAGCTCAATTCGCATTTGATGTCAATACCAGTCCCTTGTTTATAAAGGATAAAAACAATTTAATTAACGTACTAGGCATCCAACAGTTAAATACATTGGAAAATGTGTCCTTGCTGGACATTTTTTTAAGCGCTAATAACGTTGTGGAACCTCACTATCACCAAAATGCAGCCGAGTTAGTCTATTGTATTTCCGGAGCTGCGACTGTATCGATGTTGAACCCCTTTACCAAACAAATTCTCAATTACTCCATTACACCGGGACAGGTTGCCAACGTTCCGCAAGGTTGGTGGCATTATGAGATAGCGACAACGGATAAAACACATCTTTTGGCCATTTTTAACGCACCGACTCCGGAGGTGATTTTAGGTTCCGATCTGCTCAAATTTACTCCTGCAAATATTATGGCACATACGTATTGTCTTGACGAAAATCAATGGAAACAAGCAATCGCCCCCGTACAGCCTACAACATATATCGGTCCATATAAAAATTGCATTAGTAAAAATGAAAATATGCCCCGTCGCTCCAATCTACAGTATCAACAACTACCATATAGTCACCATCAACAGCGCCAAAATCCATATATATCCAGGCGCAATCCATATTGGGGCTAGTTCATAAGGGAGGGAGAAGTGTATGTTGCAGTTTAAACCGCATCCCAGTCATACCGCCATTGTAATTACAGACCCGCAAAATGATTTCATGAGTCCAGGGGGAAGAGGCTATCATCTAACAAAAGATACGATTGAGCAAAACAACACGATACAAAACCTTGAACTCTTAATGAGCACTGCCTTGAATAAAGGGTATCAGCTTTTTATATCCCCCCATTATTTATACCCTCATGATTATGGCTGGCAATTTACCGGATCCGAACAAAAGATGTTATTAGGTCTTGGAATGTATCAAAAAGCAAATGAATACACACCACCGTCTGTAGGAGCTGATTTTGTTCCTTCTTTCAAACCTTACATTTTTGACAGGAGAACAATCGTTTCAACTCCGCACAAGGTTGCTAGTCCGCAAACAAATGACTTGGTATACCAGTTGCGACAACATAGAAAAGAGAAGACAGTTATTGCAGGAGTACTTTCCAACATTTGCGTAGAGTCCCATATGAGGCATTTAATCGAAAATGGGTTTGAAACCGCTGTTGTATACGATGCGACAGCAGCTACTAGTGAAAGGGATTTCCAAGCAGCCGTTACCAATTACAAGGCATTTGCCGCCGCTACTTGGACAACACGGGAAGCTATTTCCCATTTATAAGAGACATTACATGCAGGTGCAGTTACGTGTCATGAATGACAATAATACAAAAGGATCGCTTTCTCGGCTTATTGTGATGTTTCCACACTTCGGCCAAGCTCTAAAGCTTGGCTTTTGTGATTTCATCTTGTAAAGCCGGTAGACGACGATGCTCTTCTCTCACTTCTTGCAAATAGAGCGTCCATTCCTCTGTCTGATTTAGCAGAAGATAAATGGATTTCAATTCAGTTAACCACGCCGCGGCATGTTGATAGCTGGAGCGGCTTTTCTCGGCAATTCTCTTCTCGGCAAATTGGCGAAGTACCGGAAGAAGCCTTATCGGATCATGCTTTTTGACCGCTTCGAACAACCGCCGTACAGAATCGCTCAGCCTATCGGATGTATCCAGGCGCCTTTCTTGATAAACCGACCAGGCTCGGTCCAGCTCACCAATGTGCAGATGCATATCAATTAACAGAGTTTCGAATCCACGACGTTTCAGGCTAGCAACATGAGCCATCCATTTTTTCGCCTGACGGTCTCTTTCTTCCGGGGGAGTTTCGTTCAAACAGACCTGGAATAGCTCCAGTGATGGCAGTGTTTCGAACCAATGGACACGGCACGAAATCGCTTCCGCTTGGCGTTCGGCCTGTTCATATATCGCGACCAGCCATTCAAAATAGTGATTTACTTGCTGTTCGGATACGTAGTGGAATCGAATCGCGCGGAAAGGTTCGGACGATTGCCTCTGAAGCTGCTCTTGCATTTGGCCGGTGATGAATTGAAGTCGAGTGATCGCTTCATCCAAGCGATGAAAACGTTCGTAATAACGGACAAAACAGGCGGAAGTGTCCGCATCGAATGCGTTGAGCATGGCTTCCGCGCGTTCCGCCTCTGCTTCGCGGTCTGATTCGAGGCTGATCTGAACCCACCAACGGATCACCTCCGGTTCGATTGCCTCCGCAGCAGCGGTATCACGAAACAAATTCGGCTCGAAACGGGTAACATAGTTCTTTAACCGCTCATAATGCTCACCGCCAAATAAGCAGTAACCGAGCGTTTGTCTCCATGCCGCCCAATCCTCTTCTTCCTCGCAAAGTCCGACTATCCAGTCGATCAATTCTAGGAAAAACGCGCTTTTGTTGCTGATGGGGGCAGACGAATCCCGAATAATCTTGATGAGTTCTTCCGATTTGGGCCAAAAAGACACACATTCATCCTGCAAATCCTCGCCGCCCATGTCTTCATCTCCATTTTCTTGTGCCCAATCATCCAAACGCTGCAGGGTAAGCAGCATCCCAACGGAAGCATCGATCCATTCGCCGTCGGCAGCCATTTCCAGCAGCTCCGCAAACCAGCGCTCAAGCTGTTCCAGACCGGCGGTATAATCCCAGCGTCCTTCATCAGAATAATCATGATAGCCTCGATAACTGCGTTCATAACGATCTTCAAACAAAGCAGCACATTGATTGAACTCATCTTGAATGATCGGTTCAAAATGCTTTTGTGCTTTAAACCAGTCATCAGGCGTCCATTCAATCGACTTCGCCAGACGGGCCTCTCGCTCCTTCACTTTCCATACTTGATGAAGAGCGGATCGGACATGCTCATTTTGTTCCGCTAGACGCAGTACCGTATGCTGCAATTCAGTCCATGTCATTTCTTTCACCATGCTTGTTATGTGATCCAGGATATTGGTCAAGTTCATCACCTTTCGTTCATCGTCTGTTTTCTCAAGTCTAGCAGCTAGCGTCAAGGAAATGAAGAGTTCTTTTAGTGGCGATCAAAAGCACGATAAGCAAACTACAATTGCAGGGCCTTCGTGGTCAATGCCAACATCGAATACACCATCGACGACTGGGAGATGAGCAAGTGATTCCCCGTCTTCGTTTCACCGTCTTTTTTCATTGTAGCAGGGAAGGGGAATGTAGAAAATGGCAAAGTTTTGTGCTGTCTTGCGCAGCCGTTCTATATATTGTTCCGTAAGCTGCGTTCCTTCGCCCAGCATCATGGTGCCGTTTTGGTTCAATACTGGCTTGGCCAATGTTTGTCCGGGGCGAAGTGATTGTACGGTCATTGCAATCATAGTAGATCCTTCCTTCCTCTCGGGAATGATTATGGACACACGGTTGCTTGTTCGATCGACAATTGCGGAATTTCGAGAAATGCGTCTACATAAGTTCTGTCGAAATGACGGCCGCTCTGTTTGCACAGTTCTTCCCTTGCCTGCTCGGGTGTTTTGACCCGATTGTAAGGTCTGGGCTGAACCATGGCGTCATAAGCGTCGATAATGGCGCACATGCGCGCCCACGGCGGTATATCCGCGCCGCGAAGCCCGTCGGGATAACCTTGTCCGTCCCAACGCTCATGATGGGAACGTACGGTATCCAGCATCTCTTTGTTTTTCCAGCCGAGTCTGTGTCGAAGAAGCTGTACTCCCAGCTTGGGATGCTCGCGCATCAGCGCCTTTTCCGTTTCATCAAGCGGCTCACGCCTGAGCAGCAGCTCCTTGGGCAGAAACAGCTTGCCGATATCGTGAAAGCTGCAGGCCGCAGAGAACATCTCTATTTCTTGATCCGACATTTTGACAACCTTCGCCATTGCTTTGGCCAGCATGCCGACACGAACACAATGCGCGAACGTGTCGGGATCCTGCCTTAATACCAATGCCAGCAGATCCATCCGAATTCGATTTGCCATCATTTTTGACCACTCCTGTTTCTGTGTGCACATAAGTATTTCAGCTCTGTCGTGCAAGTCGAACAATAGTGATTGTTCGAATGCCAGTAGAAAGGAGACCGAAAAAAATATGCAGGCGCGAACTCACAACCAACCTGTATCCATTGATATTTCAGGCATGAACGACGAACAAGTGGTTCAAAGCTTTCTTGCCGGTTACCACCGTCCCAACACGATCCGCAATTATGGTCGTGCACTCAGTTGTTTCCGGTCATTCATTGGAGTCAAGCCTTTCAGCGAGGTTACTTGGCATGATTTGGAGCAATACAAGACCGCACTCATGAAGGGCACGATCGCGAGCAAGCCGCTGACCGCATCCGCCGTAGCAAGTCTGATCTCGCCGCTCCGTTCCTTCTACAAATGGGGAAGCAACGCCAATATTGCATTATTCAGGCACGATCCTTCGCTCTCCATCCGTCTTCCGAAAATTCAGGTAACCAGCGGTAATCATTTTCTTAACCAACGGGAACTGATGAGCCTGCTGGCGCATTTGAGCCAAAAAAATATGCGGGAATGGATGATGGTGCTTTATATGGTCATTTTGGGGCTGCGGGTTTCGGAGCTTGTGCAAATGAGGTGGAGCGATTTCCATACTGATTTCGAAGAGAGCAGTGCGTGGTTGACCGTAACGAACGGAAAGGGAGGAAAAACCAGACAAATAAAAATGCCTGAGGCGCTATGGAAGCTGCATAACGACCCGGCAATCCGGGAGAAAATACAAGCGGAAGGTTCAGCTTCGGACGAAAACAGCCGCATCTTTCCCATTACGATTCGCCAGGTGGAGCGGATCGTCAAGCGGGCTTGCAAGGAAAGCGGTATTACCAAGCAAGTGACGCCACATTGGCTTCGCCACACGAACGCAACTCTGGCATTGCTGGGCGGCGCATCGCTTCAGCAGGTGCAATACACGCTCGGCCATGTGCAAATTAACACAACGCAGCGTTATTTGCATACGGTGGAACTGATGAAAAAAAGCGCTCCCGATTTTGTTGCCGAAAGTATGCGAAATATGATGAAAAATGCCTTGTTATGAATAGCAATCTGCTTTATAATTGGTAACAATATAGGTACAGCGTCTGATGAATGTCGAACAATCACTATTGTTCGACATTTTATTATGTCCTATTCAACTCTTATTATGCATCTTTCCGGAGGCTTTTTCGAAAAAAAATAAATAATTTCCGCTGTTCAGCAAAACAAATTTCAATGAATGAAACCGCGTTGACTGATGAAATTCGGTATAAATAACATCAAGTTTATTTTCATGTAACACTTATAAAACATTCTAGGCGACCTCTTTAAGATGGTAGCCTGTTTTTCATTTTACAATTAAATCATTGTCATACATATATTTCTATGGTAAAATTTTACTTAAAATTACAGAAAAAGCATATAGAGATAGAGTTGGAGGAGAGATATGTATACGAAGCAATTTCAAACGTTAGTAGATGCCATACGAGACAGAAGTAAAATAACTGACCGTGGCATTCTTTTTATTGATGCTGATAAAATAGAAACTTTTATATCGTACAGTCAATTATTTGATGAAGCTCGAGGATATTTAGGCTATTTACAAGAAATAGGAATGAAACCAAAGCAAGAGATTATTTTTCAAATACAAGAAAACAAACGATTTTTAGTAGCATTTTGGGCTTGTATACTTGGTGGAATGATACCCGTGCCAGTAAGCGTTGGTGAAGATGAAGAACAGAACTTGAAAGTATGCCGTATTTGGGATTTGCTAAACAACCCATTCATGATTGCATCTGAGAAGGTACTGGATAAAATGAAAAAATTCGCTTTAGAACATGAATTATTGGATTTTCATCATCAATTAGAAGCTAGAACGGATATTATACAAGATAAAGTATATGATTATACATCTGTAAAATGTTATGAACCTAAGCCGGAAGAGTTGGCATTTATTCAATTCTCTTCCGGATCAACAGGTGATCCCAAAGGCGTTATGCTCACGCATCGAAACTTAATTTACAATAATTGTGCTGCTATAAATGATGCAAAAATCAGTTCAAGTGATTCTTTCCTCTCCTGGATGCCGCTTACCCATGATATGGGGTTAATTGGATTCCACCTCGTGCCGCTCGTGACAGGTATAAATCAGTACTTGATGCCAACCGAATTATTTATTCGAAAACCCGTTCTATGGATGAAAAAAGTAAATGAACACAAAGCAACCGTGCTATCCTCTCCTAACTTTGGCTATAAGTATTTCTTGAATTTCTTTCGTGAAGAAAAAGCAGCGGAATGGGACTTGTCATGTGTCAGAATCATTTATAATGGTGCCGAACCTATATTACCCGAAGTATGCCATGAGTTTTTAAACGTATTGTCAAAGTATCACTTGAGGAACACGGCAATGTTCACTGTTTATGGATTAGCTGAGGCCTCTGTTGCAGCTGCTTTTCCAAACGTAGAAGAAGAATTTACTGCTGTGCATGTACACCGGGATCATCTGAACTTCGGAGAGCATGTGATTGAATTAGACAAAGATGCTGAGCATGCAGCATCGTTTGTTTCAGTTGGAAAGGCTGTTGATTATTGCCAGCTTAGAATCTGTGACCAGGAAGATACAGTTGTCCCCGATTATGTTATTGGAAAAATTCAAATCAAGGGGGATAACGTTACCCAAGGTTATTATAATAATCCGCAAGCAACAAAGACATTGTTATCTCCAGATGGTTGGGTGAATACAGGGGATCTGGGTTTCATCATGAATGGGAATCTTGTCGTAACCGGGCGGGAAAAAGATATTATTTTCATCAATGGTAAAAATGTATACCCCCATGATATTGAGCGCGTAGCGATTCAATTGGATGGTATCGACTTAGGAAGAGTTGCAGCTTGCGGTGTTTATGATTCTACGAGCAAAGGTGAAGAAATTGTTGTATTTGTGGTTTATAAAAAAACGATCGAACAATTTCTACCCCTTATTAAAGAAATCAAAAAACACTTGTATATACACGGAGGATGGAGCGTCAAAGATGTCTTGCCCATTAAAAAACTACCAAAAACAACGAGTGGGAAAATACAGCGATATCAGTTAGCTAAGCAATATGAAGCAGGTAAATTCTTAACAGAGTCCTCATTCATCCATGAATGGAACATGAAGGATCAAACAAAAGAAACGGCTCCTGTGTCTGTTCATGTTTTAGAAACTGAATTAATTTCACTATTTTCTGAAGTGTTGGCAGGGAAGAAGATTGGTATTGGGGATAGTTATTTTGATATGGGCGCAACTTCATTGCAACTGGCTCAAATCGCTGAACGTATAGAACAAAAATATGGAGAAGAGCTTGCTATTACTGACCTCTTTACATATCCGTCTATATCCGAATTGGCAAAATATCTTGCTAAAAACGATGACGAAACTATGCAAGTCAACAAAATCATTGGAGATCATCCATCATCAAATGATATTGCTATTATTGGCATGTCTCTAAATGTCCCGGGAGCATCGAATACGCATGAATTTTGGAGTACTTTAGAGAATGGTATGTATTGTATTCATAATTATCCTGAAAAACGGGTAAAAGATGCAACGGATTATTTACAATCCATTCGAAGTGAAATGAATGAAAGTCAGTTTATTAAGGGCGGTTATTTGGATCAAATTGATCAATTCGATTATTCGTTCTTTGGTTTAACGCCGAAAACAGCACAATTTATGGACCCGAATCAAAGAATGTTCTTACAAACGGCATGGCATACGATTGAAGACGCAGGATATGCAGGTGAAGGAATCAATGGAAGAAATGTAGGCGTGTATGTGGGTTACTCTAAAGTGGGATATGATTATGAACGGCTCGTGACGGCCAGTTATCCCGAGGAACTTAAAAATTATATTATTGGAAATTTACCATCCGTACTGGCGAGTAGAATCGCCTATTTTTTGAATTTAAAAGGCCCTGCGATTACGATTGATACCGCTTGTTCTTCCTCACTTGTTGCTGTTCATATGGCGTGTAAAGGATTGCTCGCTGGAGATTGTGAAATGGCAATAGCAGGCGGCGTTCGAACGGCATTATTACCTATGAGTATTGGATTGGATATGGAATCTCCAGACGGATTAACAAGAACGTTTAGCGAAAATTCCAACGGTACTGGATTTGGCGAGGGTGTCGGAGCTGTACTATTGAAACCATTGCAGCAAGCCATTAACGATGGGGATTATATCTATGGTGTGATTAAAGGAAGTGCGATTAATCAAGATGGCAAAACGGTGGGAATTACTGCACCTAATCCTGAGTCACAGACGAATGTGATCGAACAAGCGTGGAAGGAAGCTGGAATTTCTCCAGATACGCTTAGTTTTATTGAAGCACATGGAACAGGGACTAAATTAGGTGATCCCGTTGAGTTTAATGGTCTGTGTAAAGCTTTTGAGAAATATACGAATCGGAAACAATTTTGTGCTATCGGATCTGTAAAAACAAACATCGGGCATTTATTTGAAGCAGCGGGCATAGCCGGGTTAATAAAATCTATACTCATGTTTCAAAATAAGAAAATTCCGCCATTGGTTCATTTTGATAGGCCTAATCCATTGGTTAAATTTGAAGCTTCACCTTTTTATGTGAATCAAAAGTCAATGGCTTTTGGTGAGGAAGGTAAGCCCCTGCGATGCGGGGTTAGTTCTTTCGGTTTCAGCGGTACAAATGCGCATGTTGTACTCGAAGAATTTGTGCCTTTGAAAACAGAACATAAAATTACGGTTCAAGAGCCTAATCTATTTGTTCTGTCTGCAGCGAATGAACGGGCACTTGATGAACTGGTGAGAAGTTATCAGCAATATACAACTGATCACAGTGATGTTTCCATTCAACAAATTTGTTATACAGCGAGTACGGGAAGAGCTAGTTTAGATTATCGTTTGGCCATCATTATAACCAGTACACAAGAACTAAATGAAAAATTAAAACGAATCGTACGAGGAGAGCGTAATCTGACAGATGTTTATTTTGGCTATGGAAAAAAAGATAAAAAGTTTATTTCCGATAGTCTATATAAACAGGCAAAAGCAGAATCGTTGAAGCAATTAGCCGAGTTATTTACACAGGGGGCAGTGATCGATTGGGAGAAATTTTATGGCCATGAAGTCATTCGAAAAATTCCATTGCCGTTATATCCATTTGAACAGAGGAGGTGTTGGGTTGAAGTGAAACATCCGATACCAACGGGATACATTTCAGAGAGGAATGAGGTCCAAATGGAGATGAATACAAAGGATATTGAATTGAAAATTAAAACAAGTATAAGTCGTGCTTCTGGAATTAAGTTGGATGAATTAGATGTTCATGCTCATTTTCTCCAAATGGGATTGGATTCCATTATTCTCATGCAAATCAAGAAAGAAATATTAGAAATGTTCAGTTTGGATATTCCCATGGAAATGTTTTTCGAAACTCTTACCAACATTAAGTACTTAGTTAAATATGTGTCTGAGCATATAAATGATAAAAATGTTGAGGAACACAATGAAAATCATGCAGTCGTGAACAATACGGTTGCGGTACAATCATCCGCGAATGTTTCGGAGCAAATTGTGATTTCTGCCATTCATCTGATGGAATCACAATTAAAAAGTTTGAATCTATTGTTAGGCGACCAAATCAATGCTGTTCAAGTCAAAGAAACCGCTGAAATGAACGAAATGAAAGATATGAAAAATATGAAAGATATGAAGGAAATCAAACAAGTTACGGAATCGAAGGAAGCGAAACCATTCATACCTTATCAAGTATTAAAAGTTCATGAAGAGAGCGGGTTTTCACATCCCCAGAAGCAGTATGTCGAACAATTTATTTCCAAGTATACCGCAAAAACAAAAGGCTCTAAGTTAAAAACAGGTCAAACTCGTTTTGCCCATGCGAATAATCGCAATGTATCCGGATTTCGTTCTTATTGGAAAGAAATGGTGTATCCGATTATTTCTATACGTGCGGACGGTTCAAAGATATGGGATATGGATGGGAATGAGTATTTGGATCTGACCATGGGATTTGGTGTAAATCTATTCGGTCATAATCCTTCTTTTATCCAAAATGTAATTGCGGACAGTATTCAAGACCAATTGCCTCCATTAGGTCCCATGTCAGACTTGGCAGGAGACGTCGCAGAAAAAATTTGCGAGTTGACAGGTGTAGAGCGTGTCGCATTTTATAATTCAGGTACAGAGGCAGTCATGGTTGCGCTGCGTTTAGCGAGAGCGGCAACGGGGCGTTCTAAAGTCGTATTGTTTTCAGGATCCTATCACGGAACGCATGACGGTGTGCTGGGTGTGGCGAATCCGGAGGATGTTGTATCTTCTGCGCTTCCAATGGCTCCCGGCATTGCAAAAAGCTTTATGAATGATTTGATTATTCTTAATTATAACCATCCACAAACACTGGATATCATTCAAAGTCTCGGTGATGAACTGGCTGCTGTACTTGTAGAACCGGTGCAAAGCCGAAGACCTGATGTGCAGCCAAGGCAATTTTTACAGCAGCTTAGAGAGATTACAAAACGATTTGGAGCAGCACTTATTTTCGATGAGGTCATCACTGGGTTTAGAATTGGTTTGGGTGGAGCACAAGAATGGTTTGGCGTTCAAGCAGATCTGATTACTTATGGAAAAGTTATAGGTGGCGGCATGCCTATTGGAATCGTTGCAGGCAAAGCCGAATTTATGAACGCTGTGGATGGAGGAACTTGGAATTTCGGCGATCAGTCCTATCCTGCAGCTGCGGACAAGAAAACTTTTGTCGGTGGAACATTTTGTACACACCCGCTTACGATGAGAGTATCGTTAACGGTGCTGCAGTATCTTCAATCCGAAGGAGGGAAATTATATAAGGACCTAAATGAAAAAACGGATTATCTTGTAAAAGAGTTAAATGAGTTTTTTAAAAAATCCAATGTACCTATACAAATGGTAAACTATGGATCGCTTTTTAGATTTATTTCATTTGGGGATCTGGAGTTGTTTTTCTATCATTTAATTTATAAAGGTTTATATATTTGGGAAGGTCGCAACTGTTTTATATCTACCGTGCATACGATGGATGACATGAATACCATCATTAAGTTTGTGAAAGAAACGATCTATGAACTTCGCGAGCTTGGATTTATACCTGGTGACTCGCCTATTCCGGAATATCAACTTTCTTTAGAGCAAAAGCATCTTTTATTGACTTCACTACATGGGGAAAATGCGAATGCGGCATTAAATCAAAGTGTTATTTTAAAGATGACAGGGAATGTAGAACCTTCAACACTGAATCAGGCAGTGAATCGGATAGCACATCGTCATGATGCTTTGAGAACGGTGATTCATGCAGATCGTGAAACACAACAAGTTAGACCCGTAATTGAATTTCAGTGCGCATGTATGGATTTCTCACAGTATGTCCATGAGATCCAAAAACTGGAAATTTCCAATTGGTTATCTAACGATGCGAGTAAAGCATTTGATTTACAGTCTGGGGAGCCTCTATTTAGAATCAGTTTGCTTAAACAGGCAGCGAATCAATATCTTATGGTACTTACATTTCATCACATTATTGCAGACGGTTGGTCGATTGCTGTATTCATTCAAGAGTTGGAACAAACCTATTCTGCTCTTATTCGAGGGGTTCCAGTTTTATTACCTGAAGCCACTTCATTCCGTGAATATTTAACATGGCAGCAGCTTGAACATGAAAAAGGTACATTTACACAAGGGATTCAGTTTTGGAAAGAGCAATTTTCCTTATCATTCCCCAAATTAATTTTACCAACGATGCAGTTCCAGGATGTTCAAAAAGGTTATTCAGGGGAAAGACATTCGATGAAGTTGGATCGTCAATTAACCGAATCACTGAGAACTTTAAGTATAAATAATAAGAGCAGCTTGTTTGTAACCATGTTCGCCGCGTTTCATTTATATTTGCATCGACTAACAGGTCAGTCTCAACTTGTGATTGGCGTTCCTACGGCGGGTCAGTCCCATATGAATACAAATGTGCTTATTGGCAATTGCGTCAATATTGTACCTGTTCACAATACCGTGCAAACGGATCAGTCCATTTTAGACAATATCCTTTATATCAAGGAAACGTTAGCTCGCGTAATGAAACATCAGCATGTTCCGTTGACGATCGTATCCGAACAACTTCCCAATATGCCGGCGCCGGATACCCGCATTTTATTTAATATGGATAGAACGATTCATCGTCTTCAATTTGAACATATAGAGACCGAATTTATGTCGTATCCCATTAAACGTGTTCCTTATGATTTATTTCTTAATATTACGGATGTCAGCTATGAATTGATCCTGGATTTTGATTATAATACCGATCTCATTGGACATGAGATGATGAAAATGTGGTCTGAAGGATTTATTGGCTTGCTGCAAAATATGGCGAATCATCCACAGGCTGAAATTTCGTCTTTAACGTTATTTTCACCTGAACAACAAGATCAATTAAATGAAATGTACAACCGTTTTGCATATGAGCGCGTTCTTAGCGCCAATCAAGCAGCCGTGTTTGAAAATCCGGCCAATGATACGGAGAGAAAGCTGGCGCTGATCTGGGAGGAACTATTATCCGTGGATCAAGTGGGGAGAAATGATCATTTTTTTGATCTCGGAGGGAACTCGCTCAAGGCGACGGTGATGCTTTCAAAGGTACAAGAGCAGTTCCATCACAAAATTTCGATTGTACAATTTTTTAAGAATCAACATCTTAAGGAACTTGCCAGTCTGATTACGGGCGAGAAAGAAGAAACTTTTATGCCTATTAAGGCATTGGAAGTAAAAGAATTCTATGAAACATCCTCAGCACAACAGCGGATCTATTTTCTGGATCAATTTGAGCCGAATAGCCTATTTCAAAACATGTGCGGGCACATCACGGTCACAGGAAATATAGATGAACATAAATTGATTTCATCATTGGAACAAATGGTGCAACGTCACGAAGTATTTCGCACAAGTTTTCATCTTGTTGACGGAGAACTTTACCAAAATATTGCCCCATCGGTTGATTTTGAAGTGAAAAGGTCTCAAAAAAGTCCTAGTCAATTTGAACAAGATGTGAAGGAGTTTGCAAGACCATTTGATTTGTCAAAGGCTCCATTAATACGTGCCGAATTCATTCGAGTAAACCATGATCATGCAGAAATACTCATCGATATGCATCATATTATTTCGGACGGGTATTCCGTTGGTATTCTCGCTAATGAACTCATCGATGATTATGACGGAAGAAGCATGCCTGAAATTGAAGTTGAATACAAAGACTTTGCAGCTTGGCAGAAACAATTTTTGGCGGGAGAGTCTTATAAGCAGCAAGAAACATATTGGCTGGATCAATTTAAAGGGGAGATTCCGAACCTTAATTTGCCTACTGATTTTGTTCGAACACCTTCTTTAACTTCGGCAGGGTCAAGATTGTCATTCGTTTTGGATCCATATTTGAAGAATTCGCTGGATAAGCTTGCCAAACAAACGGGAACCACTTTATTTATGGTTTTATTGGCAGCTTATAATGTGATGCTTCATCATTATTCGGCTCAAGAAGATATTATTGTAGGTACGCCAACTTCAGGAAGAAACCATCCTGATGTCGAAAAAATGATAGGTGTCTTTATTCAGACGGTAGCCATTAGATCACAGCCGGCGGGGAATAAATCGTTTCGATGCTATCTCGAAGAAATAAAAAAACTATCCCTGGATGCATTGGATAACCAAGACTATCTGTTTGACAACCTTGTAGAGAAGTTAAATACGCATCGTGATACAACCGGGACAGCGATCTTCAATACGATGTATATCTTTTTAAATACAGAGTTGAATCAAAGGCAAGAAAATGATTGCAAGTTTAAAGTTAGAGAATTAAATGTCGGTATATCGTTGTATGATTTAATGTTCATCGTTGAAGATGACAGAGAGTGCCTGGAAATGCACTTTAATTATAAGACGGAACTATTTGAACGGGACACCATTGACAGGATGAAAACGCATTTTATCAACATCCTCAGAGACATTATGATCGAACCGGATGTTGTCTTGTCAGACATTCAAATGGTGTCTGAAAGTGAGCAAAACTATCTTTTAAATGAATGTAACGATACAAAGATAGATTATTCGCGGGATAAGACAATCCAGGAATTATTCGAAGCGCAGGCGGAGCGGACCCCCGATCAATTGGCCGTTGTATTTGGAGATCAGCAATTGACGTACCGTCAACTGAACGAACGTGCGAATCGGTTGGCGCGTACGCTAAGAGCGGAGGGAGTATATGCGGACCAATTAGTAGGCATCATGACAGAGCGTTCTATTGACATGATGGTTGGCATCTTTGGAATTTTAAAAGCGGGAGGGGCGTATGTGCCGATCGATCCGGATGCTCCGGAAGAGCGTATCCGGTATATTTTACATGATTCGGGAGCAACGTTGTTAGTCACGCAAAGGCATCTTAAGCAGTCTGTATCTTTCAATGGCAAAGTTATTGATTTGAACGACAAAGAAGCCTATGCAGATCATATGTCGAATTTGGAGTCCGCAGGAGATTCCAAGCAGTTGGCTTATGTGATCTATACTTCAGGTACAACAGGCAAGCCGAAAGGCGTGATGATTGAACACCGTCAGGTTCATCACTTGGTTAAAGCGTTGTATAGCCAGGTTATTGATGATCAGCATAAAAATTTGCATATCGCTTTACTGGCGCCTTACTATTTCGATGCATCTGTCAAGCAAATTTTCGGCGCACTGCTATTAGGCCATACCTTATATATCGTGGACAAGGAAACGATACTGGATGGACAAGATTTAATGAATTACTATCAACACAATCAAATTGATTTAACAGACGGTACGCCTGCGCACTTGAAATTACTTTTAAAAGCAAAAAACGTTCAAAGGATATCGTTAACATACATGCTGATTGGCGGGGAGGCTCTTCCTCAGCAAAGTGTAGCTGAAATAACATCATTATTTTCGCTCAACCAAATAGCGCCGCCAACCATTATCAATGTATACGGCCCGACAGAATGTTGCGTGGATGTTGCTGTGTTCAGTGTGATTCCAGAGCAGCTTGATTCGGAGAATAGCCGGGCTTACGTGCCGATTGGCCGAACATTAGGAAATAACCGTCTGTATATTTTGAATAGACATGAAAAAGTACAGCCTGTGGGAGTCGTAGGAGAATTGTGTATTTCCGGCGATGGGGTAGGCAGAGGGTACTTGAATTTACCTGAGCTGACAGCGGAGAAATTTGTAAGTGATCCGTTTGTCCAGGGAGCAAAAATGTATAAGACGGGAGATTTGGTGAAATGGCTTCCGGATGGCAACATCGAGTATTTGGGACGAACGGATCATCAAATAAAAATTCGCGGATACCGGATCGAAGTAGGGGAAGTCGAAGCAGCACTGTTGCATATAGAGTGTGTGAAAGAGGTCATCGTCATTGCACATGAGGATGTGAACGGGGACAAATCTTTATGTGCATACTTCACAGCGGATTACATGCTGACGGTTAAAGAGTTGAAAGAAAAACTGTCAAATGTTTTACCGAATTACATGGTTCCATCCTACTTTATACAATTGGATCACATGCCTCTGACATCGAACGGAAAAATGAATCGCAGATTGCTTCCGGTTCCAGAAGAAAACATACAAACGGGAAGCGAATATGTAGAGCCCCGTACGATGGTGGAAAAACAGCTGCTGGCCATTTGGCAAGACGTGCTTGCCGTAAAAAAAATCAGCGTAAAAGATATTTTCTTTGATGTAGGAGGCAACTCTTTACGAGCGACAAAGCTGGTGTCCAAAATCAATCGAAAAATGAATGTCACTATATCTGTAAGAAACGTCTTTGAATGGCTCACGATCGAACAGATGGCTCAGTCCATTGACCATATGGAGCGGAATGTATTAGCATCCATCCCCAAAGCTGAGGAGAAAGAATACTACCCTATTTCTTCGGCGCAAATGAGAATGTACATTATGAGCATCAAAGGCGGCAAAGAACTCATTTACAACATGTCAGGCTTCTTTATGATCGAAGGATCGCTTGATCGTATGAGATTAGAAGAAGCGTTCCAACAATTAATTCATCGTCATGAGTCTCTTCGGACGGCATTTAAAATCATACACGGAGAGCCTAAACAAATTATACATCCTGAAGTGAATTTTGGAATTGAATGGATAGAGTCAACGGAAGAAGATATCGAAAACCAAATTCAACAGTTTGTTCGCGCATTCGATCTCGGCCAAGCGCCTCTTATGAGAACGGGGCTTATTGAACTTGAGCAGGAGCGTCATGTATTGCTTGTAGATATGCACCATATCATTTCAGATGGGTTATCCGTCAACATTCTAATGACTGAGCTTAGCCAGTTGTATAAGGGAGCCGAGCTTTCACCTCTTCGAATTCAATACAAGGATTATACTGAATGGCAGCAGGTTCAACTTCAAAGTGACCGGATGAAAAAGCAGGAGAAGTACTGGCTTGATGTCTTTAGTGAAAAGATTCCTTTATTGGATATGCCAACAGACTATGAGAGACCTGAATCCCTAAGCTATGAGGGAGATGTATTCGAAATTGCTATGGAGGAAGAAATTTTTGCAGGCTTAAGAAAAATGGAAGCTCTGACAGGAACGACGCTGTATATGATTGTATTGGCAGCCTATACCATTCTTTTGTCCAAATACAGCGGACAAGAAGATATCATCGTTGGAACGCCGATTGCCGGAAGGACCCATGCAGAATTGGAACCGGTTATGGGGATGTTTGTGAATACACTTGCTGTTAGAAATTATCCTAGGGGAGAACAAACATTTACGGAGTACTTGCTTGAAGTTAAAGAAAATATGTTAAACGCCTATGAAAATCAAGATTATCCTTTTGAGGAATTGATCGAGAGAGTCCAAATAATCAAAGATGCCCGGCGCAATCCGTTGTTTGACACGATGTTCGTATTGCAAAATACCGATGCAGCGGAGTTTCAAATGGATGGTGCAACATGTAAACCTTATGCTCAAAATAATAGGGTATCCAAATTTGATTTAACATTATATACAACCGTTTCTGATCATAAACTGGAAGCCGCTTTTGAATATAGTACAACCTTATTTGAGAAAACAACGATTGAAGCGATGTCAAGAAATTTGTTGTTACTTTTAACATCCATTTGTCAAAACCCTCATATCGAAATTAACAAAATCAAGCTGGTTGAAGAATTAATGAATCGGGATACGCTAACAGATTTAATTGAAGTGGATTTTTAATATAACATACAAATGTGGATCGGGGTGACGTATGTCAATTTTTAAAAAACAAGAATCTTTTTGGGCAAGTCGGTTTGAAGATGGTGATTATCTTATTCATTTGCCCTATTGTAAAACAACTTCAAAGCATTCAGGCGATACGGATAATCACAATTATATATATAAACCTTTGTCATACGACGTTTCACATAAAATCAAGTCCATCTCGAAAAACGCTCATATGGCGATTTATACGATATTATTAACCGGAGTTAATTGCCTGCTTTATAAATATACGAGTGAAACAAAGATGATTATTGGCATGCCGACGATTGATGAAAAGAACAATGACCTTTCGCTTTCGAATAAGTTCTTAATTTTAAAAAATCATATAAATAGTACGATGTCATTTAAATCCTTATTTAATCAAGTGAAATTAGGTTTAAGCGAAGCCATCCAGCATCAAAGAGTACCTTTCAGAAAAATGGTCGAACATTTAAATATACAATATGATTCGAACCACTTACCTATGATCCATACCATTGTTTCTTTAAATGAAATTCATTCATCCCTTGATGAAAACAACGTAAAAGCAGCAGCTACTATTTTCCATTTTGATCTGGAGAATGAGTTCATTCATCTGAAATTATTTTATGATAAGGATCGCTATGATCAAGATTTTATGGTTCAAGTTATAGAACATTTAGACCGATTGTTTTCCGTTGTTTTAAACCAACCTGACCTGGAGCTAAGTAAAGTAGAAATGCATTCAGAGCTTCATAGAAACAAGCTTTTATTTGATTTTAACGATACAGCGGCGGAGTATCCAAAGAACAAGACGATGCATCAATTATTTGAAGAACAGGTGGAACGAACACCGGATCATGCAGCTGTGGTATTTGAGAATAAACAACTAACGTACAGAGAATTAAATCAACAATCGAATCGATTGGCCCGGACGCTTCAATCTAATGGTGTGCAAGCGGGGCAGTTAGTTGGGATTATGGCGGAACGCTCGCTCGAGATGATCGTAGGCTTATTCGGTATTTTAAAAGCTGGGGGAGCTTATGTTCCAATCGATCCGGAATATCCGGAAGAACGTATTCATTTTGTATTAGAGGATTCAAAAGTGAAATGGTTGCTGCTGCAAAGTCATTTACAGAAACCGGAAAATTTTGAAGGGACATGCATCGTCCTTGATGATGAAGAGAGTTACAATACCAATCATTTGAACTTGGAGCAATCAGCGAGTCCGCGTGACTTGGCATATGTGATCTATACGTCAGGAACAACAGGGAATCCTAAAGGAGTTATGATCGAACACAGCAGCATTGCGAATTCCATTCAGTGGAAATCGGAATTTTATAAATTTACTGGAGAAGATCGGGTATTGATGCTGAATCCATTCGTTTTTGATTCGTTTATTACCCATTTTTTTGGTCCGGTTATATCTGGATCGACGGTATATGTGTTAAACCAACAACAATGTAAAGATGCTGCAGCAATCAATACCATGATAAAAAAGCAGGGAATCACGCACATCCAAAGTCCGCCTAGTTTTTTGATGACCCTATTGGAAAATGTGAACGCAGAAGATTGGATTTCAATGAAAAATGTCGTCGCTGCGGGTGAGAAGATTATACCTGCCTTAATACACAAATTGCAGCACATCAATGCGCACATCGAAGTTTGCAATGAATATGGTCCAACCGAAAATAGTGTCGTATCCACGGTTCTTTCTATCAATTGCGCGGATCAAGACATCTCAATCGGGAAGCCTATTGCGAATAATAAAGTCTATATATTAGGGGAACAGAATGGATTACAGCCTATTGGGGTACAGGGAGAATTATGTGTAGCAGGAGCAGGGCTCTCTAGAGGTTACTTAAACCGTCCAGACCTGACGGCGGAGAAATTCGTAGATGATCCGTTTGTTTTGGGAGCAAAAATGTACAAGACGGGTGACCTCGCAAGATGGTTGCCGGATGGAAACATTGAATATATAGGAAGGATGGACCATCAAGAGAAAATTCGCGGATACCGGATCGAACTTGGCGAAGTGGAAACGGCACTTTTAAACATAAGCATGATCCAAGAGGCAATCGTCATGGCCAGAGAAGATGAAGCGGGAACAAAGCAATTATGTGCATACCTGGTAGGTAAGGAAGCAATAACGATAGGAAAACTGCGGGAAGAGCTGTCCCGGCAGCTGCCAAACTACATGATTCCGTCCTATTTTGTACAACTGGACCAGATGCCGCTTACGTCTAATGGAAAAATTAACCACAAAGCGCTGCCTGCTCCAAAAGAAAATATGTTGAAGGGAATGGAGTACGAAGCACCGCGAACTATGGTGGAACAACAACTCGCATCCATCTGGGAAACGGTACTAGGCGTTGAGAAAATTGGGGTTTTGGATAATTTCTTTGAGCTTGGAGGGGATTCGATTAAATCGATTCAAGTTTCTTCGAGATTATATCAAGCGGGCTATCAGGTACAGATGGATCATTTGTTTAAATATCCAACCATAGCAAGCTTAATTCCATATGTTCAACCGATTAGCGCGATGTCAGAACAGGGGATCATAACTGGAAACGTGATGCTGACTCCAATTCAGCATTGGTTTTTTGAGCAATATAAGGTGGATGCCCATCACTATAATCAATCTGTTATGTTATATCGGAAGGAAGGTTTTCACGAAGCCACCCTTCGCCGCGTATTAAATAAAATTTGCGAGCATCATGATGCGCTTCGTATCGTATACCGCCCAACGGAACATGGTTATGAAGCATGGAATGAAGGGGTGGAAAAACAACCGTTACATACGTTTGAAGTGATGGATTTCACCCCATTAACTGATCCTTCTCAACAGATAGAGAATAAAGCAAATGAAATTCAAAGTAGTATCAACTTGGGTAAGGGACCCTTGATGAAGGTAGGCTTGTTTCAATGTGCAGATGGAGATCATCTGTTGATTGTTATTCACCATTTGGTCATCGACGGGGTTTCATGGCGAATTTTGATAGAAGACATCTCGAGGGGATATGAACAATTATGCAATGAAGAACCGATTCAACTACCTCAAAAAACAGATTCATTCCTATTATGGGCAGAACAACTGAAATTGTATGCGGACAGTGATGCCATAAAACAAGAGCTTGAATATTGGGATGAAATCGAACAAACAGCATATAAGCCGTTGCCTAAAGATGATAGACAGGATTATGCGCTGGAAAAAGACAGTGAAGAAATAACTTTGGAATGGACAGCAGCAGAAACGGAGCAGTTATTAAAACAAGCGAATCGTGCCTATAAAACGGAGATTAACGATTTGCTGTTAAGCGCATTAGGCATGTCTATTCATCATTGGACTGGCATGGATAAAGTTCCGGTCAATCTGGAAGGACATGGAAGAGAACAAATTATACCGGATCTCGATATTACGCGTACGATCGGTTGGTTTACTAGCCAGTATCCTGTTGTACTGAATATGGAAGCAAGCTCAAATTTGTCCCGCCTCATCAAGACAAACAAAGATAATCTTCGCAAAATTCCCCAAAAAGGCATTGGTTATAGTATTTCAAGGTATTTAACGGGGAATCGGAAAGAGGTTCCATTTACATTGAATCCTGAAATTAGTTTCAACTATTTGGGACAATTCGATCAGGATATTCAAAACAGTGCGATGCAGATATCCCCATACTCGGGCGGTGCAACAGCAAGCGAAAACCACACAAGAAATCATCTTATTGACATAAACGCCTTAATTGTAGAAGGCAAATTGTCGCTTTCACTTCGGTATAGCCGCACGCAATATCGAAAGGAAACGATGGAGTCATTGACAAAATTATTTAGAGATTGTCTCCAAGAAATTATCATGCACTGCGTGACGAAAGAGAAACCGGAATTAACACCAAGTGATGTTTCGTTAAAAGGAATCACCATTGAAGAATTAGAAGGATTTGTACAGCAATCCGCACACATTGGTGAAATAGAAGATATATATGCGTTATCGCCTATGCAAAACGGAATGTTTTTCCATAATCTGCTTCATTCAAGTTCTGAAGCTTATTTTATTCAAACGACGCTTGATCTTCATGGGTCTTTGGATGTGGAAGCTTTCACGAAGAGTTTGGATCATATGATGCAACGAAATACCATATTAAGAACTAATTTTCACAGCAAATGGAAGAATAAACCACTGCAAGTCGTATATCGACATAAACAGAATGGACTTATATATGAAGATTTGCGTGAAATGAACGAAGAAGAACGTGAAGCGTATGTGGCGTCCTATACGAGAGAAGATAAAATCAAAGGTTTCGACTTGTCTCAAGATGTGTTAATGCGTATCTCGATCTTGCATACCCATGATAAAACATATCGTTTTATTTGGAATTATCATCATATTTTGATGGATGGATGGTGTCTATCTCTTGTTATAAAGGAGTTATTCGAAGGATACTTTGCTATTCAAGAACAAAGAAAACCTGAGGAAAAGGGAGCGATCCTATACAAACAATATATCGAATGGTTGGAAAAGCAAGATCATGAACAATCTTTGAAATACTGGAGTGACTACTTAAAAGGTTATGACGAGCAAACGGCTCTGCCGAAAGAAAATACAATAACGAAGAGTGACGAGTATCGTTCAGAGAATATGATTTTTACACTAAGTAAAGAGTTGACTAGGCAAATGACACAAGCAGCCAGTCAGAATCAGGTTACGCTGAATACGTTCATGCAGACAGCATGGGGAATGTTACTGCAGCAGTATAATGGCAGTGAAGATGTTGTATTCGGGAGTGTGGTATCGGGCAGACCGGCGGCGATCGTCGGTGTTGAAAGCATCATTGGCTTATTCATCAATACAATCCCCGTACGTATTCAGGCCCAAGGAAATGAGACATTTATAGAGCTCTTGAAGCGGAATCAGGAACAAGCTGTCGCTTCGCATCATTACGATACGTATCCATTATATGAGATTCAAGCTGTAACACAACAAAAACAAAATTTGATCGATCATATTCTGGTATTCGAAAATTATCCCGTACAAGGCATTATGGAACAGTTTGGAGATCAAGAGAAGACAGCTCTTCAGATTACAAATGTAGAAGCGGATGAACAAACGAATTATGATTTTAACCTGATTATCAAACCAGGTGAAGAAATGAAATGGATGTTCTATTACAATGCAAACGTCTATGATCGGGCAAGCGTAGAACGCATTCGCGATCATTTGATTCAAGTGTTGGAGCAAGTGATCAACAACCCGCATATCCGTATAAATGAAATGGAATGGACAACAACACAAGAGAAAACGCAAATTTTAGAAGTATTTAATGATTCCATGGCTGAATATCCATTGGACAAGACGATTCACGGGCTGTTTGAAGAGCAAGCTGTGCGAACTCCTGAACAAGTGACGGTTGTATTTGAGGATCAACACTTGACCTATAAAGATCTGAACGAGAAAGCCAACCAATTGGCAAGAACGCTCAAAGTCAAAGGGATTGAGGCGGATCAGTTAATTGGGATCATAGCTGAGCGATCGTTAGATATGATCATTGGCATCCTCGCGATTTTGAAAGCCGGCGGAGCATATGTGCCAATTGACCCCGAATATCCGGAGGATCGTATTCGTTATATGCTTGAGGATTCGGGAGTACATGTATTATTGCTGCAAAGTCATTTGCAGGAACGCATATCTTTTGCAGGAAAGGTTGCCTACCTGGATCATCCCGAGTTTTATCATGAAGACAATTCAAACTTGGGAATCACCGCTGCACCAACGGGATTGGCATACGTCATTTATACTTCAGGAACGACAGGTAAACCAAAAGGTACGTGTATTGAACATAAAAATGTCGTTCGTTTATTGTTTAATAGTAAAAATTTGTTTGACTTTGATGCCTCAGACACATGGACGTTGTTTCATTCCTTTTGTTTTGATTTTTCCGTGTGGGAAATGTATGGGGCATTGCTCTATGGCGGAAAATTAGTCATCGTGCCGCAAATGACGGCAAAAAGTCCGGAACAATTTTTACAATTGTTAAAAGATGAGCGAGTGACGATATTGAATCAAACGCCAACGTACTTCTATCATCTTCTTCAAGAAGAGCTGAAAGATCATGGAGGAGAGTTGAAATTAAGAAAAGTGATTTTTGGAGGAGAGGCCCTCAATCCAGCGGTATTAAAGGATTGGAGGGTAAAATATCCATTCATACAGTTGATTAATATGTATGGAATCACCGAAACAACGGTTCATGTAACATATAAAGAAATAACCGGGATCGAAATACATGCAGGAAAAAGCAATATTGGAAAACCGATCCCTACTTTGCAAACGTATATTTTGGATAAACAACTACGAATTCAACCGATCGGCGTGCAGGGAGAGTTGTATGTAGCAGGTGAGGGGCTTGCCAGAGGTTATCTGAACCGACCTGATTTAACAGCAGAGAAATTCGTTGATAATCCATTTGTTACAAAAGGGAAAATGTACAGAACGGGAGATGCCGCGAGATGGCTGCCGGATGGAAATATTGAATATCTGGGACGGATTGATCATCAAGTGAAAATTCGCGGTTACAGAATTGAGCTTGGCGAAGTGGAAACAGCACTCTTGAAAATAGACTCCATTCAAGAAGCGGTCGTTATTGCCCGGGAACATGACGATGGAACGAAGCAATTATGTGCGTATTGGAAAGGCAACAGCCCACTAACAGCAAAGGAAATTAGAATGGCATTATCTCAAGAAATCCCGGATTATATGATCCCGTCTTATTTTGTTCGATTAGAGCAAATACCGTTAACGTCAAATGGAAAAATTGACCGAAAAGCATTGCCTTCTCCAGAAGAAAGCATGCAAAAGGGAACAGAATATATGGCGCCACAAACCCATATAGAACAAACGATAACATCTGCTTGGGAAGCCGTGCTCGGCGTTCAAAAGATTAGCATCCTGGATAATTTCTTTGAACTTGGGGGCGATTCGATTAAATGCATTCAAGTTTCCTCACGCTTGTTCCAAGCTGGATATAAAGTGGAAATGAAGCATTTTTTCACATATCCGACAGTAGCGGAGTTAAGTTTACACGTTAAATCAGCGAGCACCATTTCTGAGCAAGGGGAAGTTACCGGACAGGTGATGCTGACACCGATTCAACGCTGGTTCTTTGATCAAAATATGGCGGACGCACATCACTACAATCAGGAAATGATGTTCTATCGAGAACAAGGTTTTGAAGTCAGTTTCATTCACAACGTGATGAATAAGATTGTTAAGCATCATGATGCTCTTCGTATCGTTTACCGTCAAGCGGCTGAAGGCGGATATGAAGCGTGGAGTCGGGGGATAGAGGAAGAACAATTATTCAGTCTTGAAATCGTTGACCTTAAAAAAGAAGTAAACCCTGCACCTATCATTGAAAATAAAGCGAAAGAAATTCAGTGCAGTATAGATCTGTATCACGGGCCTCTCATAAAACTAGGCTTGTTCCAATGTGCCGAAGGAGATCATTTACTTATTGCCATTCATCATTTGGTGGTTGACGGGGTTTCATGGCGTATTTTATATGAAGATATTCAAGCAGGACATGATCAGTTCTTAAGAGGTCAAGAAATTCGGTTTCCACAGAAAACGGCTTCGTTTAAACAATGGGCAGAACAAATGTCTATTTTTGCAGATAGCGCTGCGATGGAGCAAGAAGATAAATATTGGCGTCGTATGGAGCAGGTTGAAATAAACCCGCTGCCTAAAGATGTTGATTGTGATGAGACTATCGGGAAAGATAGTGAAACGATAACCATTCAGTGGACAGCAGCGGAAACCGAGCAATTGTTAAAGCAGACACATCATACGTATAATACGGAAATTAATGATATATTGCTGACGGCACTGGGAATGGCTATTCATGAATGGACAGGCATGGAAGAAATCGTTGTGAATATGGAAGGGCACGGGAGAGAACAAATCATTCCGGATGTGGATATCACGCGTACAGTGGGATGGTTTACGAGTATGTACCCAGTGATCCTAACGATGAAAGCCGGGATCGATGTATCGAGAAGAATTAAGACGGTTAAGGAAGAACTGCGCCGGATACCGAACAAGGGTATTGGCTACGGGATTTTAAGGTATTTGTCACATGTGCGTGAAGGATTCACTTTTGAGAAAAATCCCGAAATTAGTTTCAACTATATGGGCCAGGTGAATCAAGGTTCAGACAATGGTGGAATTAAATTTTCAACTTATTCCAGCGGACCATCCGTAAGTGAAAACAACAAGAGACCGTTTGTACTTAATATCAATGGGATCGTTATAGAGGGAAGGCTGTCGCTCACCATTAACTATAGTCGAAGACAATATCAACGGGAAACGATGGAGCAGTTGGCTTGTTTCTATAAGGAAAGTCTTAAAGAAGTCATTGAACATTGTGTTACGAAAGAACGAACCGAACTTACACCAAGTGATATTTCATGCAAGTCATTAACCATTGATCAACTGGATCAATTAGTGGAACAAACTCAGCACATCGGTCATATCGAAAATGTGTATCCACTAACACCGTTGCAGAAGGAAATGCTGTACGAAAGTGTACGAAATCCAATTTCGGGAGCTTATTTTGTGCAAATCATGTTTGACATGCGTGGAGATTTCGATGCTGCCTCTTTTGCACAGAGCTTGGATCATTTGATGCAAAGACATGCGATATTAAGAACTAATTTTTATCGTGATTTCGTGGACATCCCGTTGCAAATCGTTTATCAAGAGAAAAAATTTGAATTTAATGTTGAAGATTTAATGGATATGAATGAGTTGCAACGAAAGGCGTATGCTGACGATTATATCCAACTGGACAAGGAAAGAGGATTTGATTTACAACAAGATTCTTTAATACGCATGTCTCTCTTACGAACAAAGAATGAAGAATACCGCGTCATATGGAGTTTTCACCATATTTTAATGGACGGCTGGTGTATGTCTCTTGTAAGCAAAGAAATTTTTGAAAA
Organism: Paenibacillus sp. sgz302191; assembly: GCF_057749925.1. NCBI lineage: Bacteria > Bacillati > Bacillota > Bacilli > Caryophanales > Paenibacillaceae > Paenibacillus > Paenibacillus sp. sgz302191. Next base: position 56,148 of record NZ_JBYLHY010000010.1, on the reverse strand, counting down.
TTACTTTGCGATTCGGGAGAACAGAAAACCCGAAATGACTTTATTAACACCGTATAGTCAATTCATTGAGTGGTTGGAACAGCAAGACAATGAAGGAGCCATAACGTATTGGAGTCATTACTTGGAAGGCTATGAAGGGCAAACGAAATTACCCGGAGAAAAAATCAAACTGAAGCATGAAAGACAAGATTCCAGAACGCTAAGCTGTTATTTGGAAGATGCACTGATCCAGCAAATGAAACAGGCAGCGGAGCAGCATCAGGTTACGATTCATACGTTCGTGCAGACGGCTTGGGGTGTTTTGCTGCAGCAATATAATGAAAGCAACGATGTTGTATTCGGAAGTGTTGTATCGGGCAGACCGCCTGTCATTCCTGGTATCGAAAGTATGATTGGATTATTTATCAATGCAATCCCTGTTCGTATCCACTCTAAGGGAGAGGATTCTTTTATATCAATCATGAAAAGGAATCAGGCACAAGCCGTTGAGTCACATGCATACGATACGTATTCCTTGTATGATATTCAAAATCTAACCAAGCAAAAACAATCTTTGATCAACCATGTTGTTGTATATCAGAATTTTCCTGTAGAAGAGCAAATGGAGAATTTGGGCAAAAAAGGGGAAAGACCGCTTGAAATTATGAATGTTGAGGGTACAGAACACAATAGCTTTGATTTTACTTTGATCGTAAAGCCCCATGAGAAGATGAAGATCATATTGATGTACAATGCAAATGTTTATGACTTATCCACCGTAGAACAGATTCAAAAACATTTTGTTTCCATGATTAAACAGGTGGTAACGAACCCGGAAGTTCAAATAAACGAACTTGGATTGATTACGTCGAGTAGTTTTTAGCGCCGCTCATTCTTCACCCGTCGGGTGCGAGCGGCGAAGCAATGCGCCGGCTTATCCCGTTGGCCTCTGACAAGCTGGCGCTTGGCGGGCAGGCGACAGCTTACGTTAATCCCGATTCTATTGATCGGTTATTTATTTTGGCTGGATTGGCGCCTGGCGGCGGTGCTGCTTATTCCGATCGGCGTCGGCTTGTGGCTGCAGGCTCGTATGTTCAGCAGTGAAAGCGGACAACAAGCCTATCGGGAATTTCAGTACGCGGTGGAAGAAATGAATGCAACCGGCGTGGAGTATGTTCGGGGAATGCCCGCAGTAAAAATATTTGGCATTAGGGCGGATTCCTTTTTAACGTTCAAGCAAGCCGTTGTCAAATATCGCGATATTACCCTCCGCATTACGGATTTGAGCAAGACGCCGTATAGTCTCTTTTTTATTCTAGTGAGCTCTTTGTTTACTTTTGTTGTGCCCATCGGTATCTTGCTGGCAAGCGGTCATTCCGGAAGTCAATCCTTTGCCGTTACGCTTATTTTGTTTCTGATCATTACACCAAGCTTATCGGTGTCGTTAATGAAACTTATGTACATAGGGAGCGGAATGAGAAAAATGTGGAAGGCAACAAGCGGATTGAAGCTGTTTTTGCCGAACCGATTGTGACGGAACCTGCTTTTCCCCGAGTTCCTGTTATGTACGATATCGCCTTTCATCATGTTTGCTTCGCCTATGAAAAGAAAGAGAGCAAGAATTTTAAGCCGGTGCTTACAGATATCCATTTTGTCGCAAAAGCGGGTGGAATGACCGCTTTGGTCGGTCCTTCGGGCGGCGGGAAATCGACGATTGCCAATTTGCTGCTGCGTTTCTGGGATGCTCAGGATGGAATGATCGCAATCGGCGGCGTTCCGATTCGCGAAATCGGTACGGAAATGTTGATGGATATGGTCTCCTTCGTGTTTCAGGATGTGCATCTTTTCTACGATACGATTGAAGCGAATATTCGGATGGGGAATACGGCAGCTTCCAAAGAAGCGGTCATTGCGGCCGCGAAGACGGCCTGCTGCCATGAATTCATCGAGAAGCTCGCGGACGGATATGACACTAAAATCGGCGAGGGAGGGACTTATTTATCCGGCGGAGAAGCGCAGCGGATTGCCATTGCCCGGGCGCTCTTGAAAAATGCGCCCATTCTGGTGCTCGACGAAGCGACCGCATATGCGGATGCGGAGAACGAAAAGAACATTCAGCAGGGCCTGGCCGAATTAGTGAAGGGGAAAACCGTCCTCATGATCGCTCACCGCCTGTCTACTATACGCGCGGCGGAGCAAATTCTGGTCGTGAGACAAGGCGAAATTGCAGAGAGGGGAACACATGACGAGCTGCGGGCATTAAACGGGTTGTATGAACAGATGTGGCAAGCTCATATCAGTGCGGCTTTCTGGAAACTGGGAGCAAAAGGCAACGCGTCCGCCGCCGCTGCCGCCGCCGCGAAGGAGGGCTCGGGAAATGAATCATTACTTTACTAATATTTCGGGAGGAAATGTCAGAAGCTTATGGCCTTCCGCTTTTGCGGTTTTGCTGGACGGAATCGCCAAGGTAATTCCCGCAGCGCTCCTGGTCGACGTTTTCAATACGATTTATCATTCCTTCGCTGAACCGGAAGCGGGCTTGAATACCGGACGGTTGTGGGCGGTGTACGCGATTTTGTTCGCCTGGCTGATCGTTTCGTATACGACCTATGCCTTGCTCTACAACAAATCATTTAAAACGGCATATCGTCTGGCGGCGTCCGGGCGGTTGAAACTGGCCGAGCATTTGCGCCATCTTTCGTTAGGTTATTTCGGCAAACGCGATCCGGGGGATATGACCAACTTGCTGCTCGGCGACTACGGGCAAGTCGAACATACGATTTCGCACAATGTGCCTCAGCTCGTTAGCGCGATTGTGCTGCCCGTTCTTGCATTGGCAGGACTCGTCTTTTTGGATTGGAAAATGGCATTGGCTATGTTCGTCGCGGTTCCGTTCGGCGTACTGCTGCTTTGGCTGACGGATGCGCTCCAAGCGCGTTTAAGCGAGAGCCATGTCAAAGCCAAGAATGAAGCTGCCAGCCGGCTTCAGGAATATTTGGCCGGAATACGGGAGATCAAAGCCCATAATATGGGAGGCAAACGGTTTGAGCGATTGCGTCTTTCCTTTGACCGGTTGATGCGTGCGTCCATCCGCTTGGAAGGCGTCATAGGTCCTTTAATTATGGGGGCGATGCTGCTGACCCGTTCCGGGATGACGATCATGATTTACGTCGGCAGCTAACTGCTCGTTGGCGGAACGCTCTCGCTTCCCGTCTTTCTCCTGTTCCTGCTGGTGGGGACGCGAGTATTCGAACCTTTGATGGTGGTGTTGATGAATTATGGCGAAATGCGGTATTCCGCTTATAGCGCGCAGCGCATCATGGACGTGCAGCAGGAGCAGCCGATGCAGGGGACTGCAAGCATCGAACCTCATGGGACGATTGTTTTTGACCGGGTCACATTTGGTTATGACGCCAACGCGCCTGTCCTGAGGGATCTGTCTTTTACGATTGAACCGAATACGATTACGGCTTTGGTCGGACCGTCAGGCAGCGGGAAGAGCACGATAACACGATTGATTGCGCGATTTTGGGATGTTCAGCAAGGTTCGATCAAGATTGGCGGCCAATCCATTCAACATGCCGATCCGGAGCGCCTTTTAAAGCATATTTCCGTGGTGTTTCAAGATGTTTACTTATTTCAGGACACTATCGGCAACAACATTCGAATCGGAAAGATGGACGCTGCGCCACAAGAAATTGAAGAAGCGGCCAAGCGCGCTTGCTGCCATGAGTTCATCTCCCGATTGCCGCAAGGCTATGATACGCCGGTAGGAGAGGGCGGTTCGACATTGTCCGGCGGAGAGAAGCAGCGGATTTCCATAGCCCGCGCATTGTTGAAAGATGCGTCGATTGTGCTGCTCGACGAAGCGACCGCCTCGCTCGATCCGGAAAATGAGACCGCAGTGCAGCGGGCCATCAACGAGCTGGTGGCCAATAAAACGGTCATCATCATTGCGCATCGCCTGAAGACGATCCAACATGCGGACAAAATCCTTGTGCTTGACCAGGGCCAACTCGCTGAAGCAGGCACTCACCGCGAATTATGTGCAAAAGAGGGACTCTATGCAAATTTATGGCGTTTGCAGCAAGATTCCTACGGATTGCAGGTCAAATAAAGGAAGAGGATGGATTAGCCAAGGAAAAGTCACCGTACTTGTTGCAACACGTGTACAATTTGCAGATCAAGTACTAAATAAAGATTTGTATAAGAAAATGAACGTAAATGAATTGTTTGTTTTGGCGTGTGCACTTTACGGGCATTGTAGAATGCTACTCATCGAAAAAGGACCGCTAGAGGTTTGGATAAGAGATTATTCTTAGAAGAGTTATTTAAACTGGTAACCTTCAAAGACTTGTAATCCCTCTTTATTTAAAACATTTTCTATGACTAATGGTTTGTTAGGGCTCTTTTGAAAAACCTCTTTACAAGATATCATAATATTGCTGCCAGCAATTTCGGCTAACTGATCATGCGATACACTATAAACAATTTTTCCTAAATTAGACCATACCATTGCTCCTGAACACATCACACATGGTTCGCAACTGGTGTATAAAGTGTAGGATTTAAGATCGGAAATATTCTGTTCAATACAGAACTTTCTGATAAGTCCTAGTTCTGCATGATGTGTTGGGTCACAGTGACTATTGATTTGGTTTTCGCCAACCATAACAATTTCGTTGTCTTTTACAAGTAATGCTCCAAATGGTTCATTTCCATTATCTCTAGCTTGCTCTGCAAGTTTGATTGCTTCTGCCATAAAGTGTTCATCAGTTTTTATCATGTATTACTCTCCTTTATTTCAGAAAATTAACTTTCGGGTTGAAATGGAAAAGGTCGAATTTATGGACAGGTCTACCTCTCCATTCCATTGTAAAGGATTTTTTTTACGTGCAAAACCAAACTAAACAGAATCTTGTGAAGATTTCGAGAATATTAATGCAGCGCTAGTGAGAAAAAATAATGATTGAGGGATACTTCACACCAAAAAATTTAGAGATCTATAATCGATCTTTATTAAGAAGCTCCGAGGCGAGTTCGATGCATGAATAGGCTGTGATTTTGGGGTCTGCTGCACGTTATAAGAAGATATAGGGTCTTCATAAATATGCAGCAGGCGGTCTACACCAAGAGGCTGCGCTCGTCTTTAAAGTTTAAATGAAATTTTTGTCCATCGCCTTGACAATCAAGGTCGCAAACAAGCTGTTGGACCAGGCAAACCAGTCACGGGAGAAATCTGCCGGATTATCCGGGTGGAAGCCCTCGTGCATAAAGCCGGTATCTGCGTCCGTATCGATTAACACTTGAATCAACTCTTTGATCTCCTCTTCATTATCAGAGGTCAGTGCCTGCATGGAGAGTGCCATATGCCATACATAGCCGCCAGGGGTATGGGGACTGCCTATGCCTTTGGCGTGCTTGCCCTCAAAGTAGAACGGATTATCGAAGCTTAGGGCGAAGCGGCGCGTATTCTGATAAATCGGATCGTCCGTGCCTACATAACCGATATAAGGGATGGAGATAAGCCCAGGTGTCCCCGCATCATCCATCAGGCAATAATTGCCGAAGCCATCCGTTTCATAAGCGTAGATTTGACCATGAGTCGGGTGATTCACGATACCGTAATGGCGGATGCCAAAATCGATCTCTCTACGCAGCTTGTCTGCCCGCTCTGCAAGACGCTCATCCTTATAAATCTCGGTGGCAATTTCGATAATATGGCCCAGCACAACGACAGCGAACATATTCGAAGGGATGTTATAGCCAAACACATTGGCATCATCACTAGGGCGAAAGCCCGACCATGTCATCCCCGTGTAGTTAGCAGGCATGCCGTGTCCATCGTTCGGCAGAGTTTCTGTTTCTTGTTTGGTCTGCCTGATGAAATGATAGTTGGAACGCTCTTGATGACGCTGCTCAGTGATCATGACTTCGACGATGGAGGTGAGGGCTTGATAACATTCATGGGTGAATATATCGCTTTGTCCCGCTTCCTTCCAATAGGAGTATATAAGCTGAACGGGAAAACAAAGCGAGTCCAGCTCGTATTTGCGCTCCCACATCCATGGATTCAAATTGCAATCGTCGGTGTCGCGATAGTGGCGATCGTTGGCCGTTTCATTAAAAGCATTGGTGTACGGATCCATATTAATATAGAAGATTTGTCTGGCAATCAGACCGCCGATGATGCGCTGCAGCTGCTCGTCGTTTTTGGCAAACGGAATGTAATGGCGAACCTGCTCAGTTGAATCACGCAGCCACATGGCTGGTATGTCTCCAGTGAATACAAACGTCGTACCGTCATCCAATAATTTGGTTGTTGTTTCTAGTGTGTTAGGGAACGTATTTCGAAATAATTGCTGCAGCTTGGGACGATGGGCCAGACGCTTGTCGGCTTCCTCCAGAAAAGTTGTAATCGATTTTGGCAATGTCATTTTATTAGCCTCCTGAAAGTTGGTCATGTCCTAACTTGACTTACCCAACAGGATGGCACAAGGTCATCAGAACGGCAATATGTATAATTTGCAGGCCAGGAAATGGGTTCAAAAACAACACAAAAGCGCTTACAGCGCTTTGCTGTAAGCGTGTTAAATTTGCTATGGTACAGCGGTCAAACCCAGTAACATAAAGGGTTTGGCCTTTTTTTGCCGTTTGCTGCAAATACCACATATTTTATCCTGCTCAGGTACCTGCCTATAATGTGTAGCAGAGTGGTACAGGAACAGGAAAGGGGCATCAGAAAATGAACGGTAGAGGACAGCAGGCTTTACGGACGCCTCCGCTGCGAGCATCAGGCGGGATCGCCAAGCGAATGAAGCAAAACTGGGAATTGTACTTATTTATGCTTCCCGCGTTTGTATATTTTGCGGTATTTCACTATGGACCGATGTACGGAATTCAAATTGCATTCAAAAATTTCGTTCCATCCAAAGGTATTTTTGGCAGTGAGTGGGTCGGCTTTCAGCACTTTGAACGGTTTTTTAATTCGCATTATTTTTGGGATTTGCTCTGGAATACGCTGAGTATCAGTTTCTATGAGCTGGCCCTAGGCTTTCCGCTGCCAATCATTCTGGCATTGGCATTTAATGAAATCCGCAACGGTTATTTCAAGAAAAGCGTGCAAACGATTACTTATGCACCGCATTTCATTTCTATCGTGGTCATGACCGGGATGATTATTTCATTCCTTTCTCCGTCGAGCGGGATGCTTATTCGCGGGCTTGAGGCACTTGGCATCGATGCACCGCAGTTTCTTAATGATCCTGCTTGGTTTAAGACGGTCTATGTTATTTCTGGCGTATGGCAGAATACAGGCTGGGGAACGATCATTTATTTGGCTGCGCTATCAGCGGTTGATCCGCAGTTGCACGAGGCGGCCATTGTAGATGGAGCAAGCAGATTCAAACGGCTGCTTCATATTAACCTGCCAACCATTATACCGACCATTACAATCCTGCTGATTTTGAACACAGGCAATATCTTGGGTGTTGGCTACGAGAAAATTTTACTGCTGCAAAACTCGTTGAATCTGGAAAGCTCAGATGTCATTTCGACCTTCGTCTACCGATCAGGTCTCGTAAGCGCACAATACAGCTTCTCAACTGCCGTAGGGTTGTTCAATTCGATTGTTAATGCTCTCATGTTGATTACGGTGAACCAAATTGCCAAACGTACAAGTGCAACAAGCTTATGGTAAAGGAAAGGAGAGGTTTAAAATGGTGAAGTCGATGAGGAAATCCACCTCGGACAAGCTGTTTCTGGCAGCAAACTATGTTTATTTGGCCCTTGCGCTCATTGTTGTGCTATATCCGCTTATCTATATCGTCAGCGCTTCGATCAGTACGCCGAAGTTCGTCAATTCGGGGGAAATGTGGCTGCTGCCCAAAGGTCTGACGCTGGATGGCTATAAGCTTGTTTTTTCGAATCCTAAAATATGGAACGGCTATGGCAACACAATCCTCTACACCGTAGTTGGGACATTGCTGAACCTGGCCATCACTTTGCCGGCAGCCTATGCCCTCAGTCGCTCCGATTTTGTGGGACGCAACTTTTTTATGGCGATGTTTCTCATCACGATGTTTTTTAATGGCGGCTTGATCCCCCTCTATCTGACAGTCAAAAATCTGGGGCTGATCAATTCGATGGGAGCGTTGATTCTCCCTGTTGCGGCATCCGTATGGAATATTATTGTGGCCAGAACCTTCTTCCACTCCACGATTCCGAAGGAGCTGCAGGAGGCTGCGCATATGGATGGCTGTACGAATCTGCGGTTGTTCTTCCAAATCGTGCTGCCGTTGTCCGGTCCGATTATTGCCGTTATGGCCTTGTTCTATGGCGTCAGCCACTGGAACAGCTATTTTCCGGCTCTTATATACCTGAATGATGAAATGAAATATCCTCTGCAAATGGTGCTGCGCCAAATATTGGTGCTGCAGGAGATGTCGGCGGAAACGACGGGGGCGGCCATCAGTGGCGACATTGCTCAGGCTATGAACAACAAGGCTGAAATTGCGTCATTGGTCAAATATGCCGTTATTATCGTATCGATCCTGCCGGTTGTCGTTTTGTACCCGTTTTTGCAGCGATATTTTGTTCAAGGGGTCATGATCGGTTCTGTCAAAGGCTAGAATCACCGTCACAAGATGGTAATAGATGCATACGGGTACGGCTTTGCCTTGCTTGGTGAGGCCAGTTATTTCGCAATCATTTGTTATAGCGTTATGATTATATGAAAAGGGAGGATTTACGATGCAGAACAAGAAAAAAGGCGCGGCAGCGCTGTTGTCTGCTGCTCTAGCGGCAGGCTTGCTGGCGGGCTGCGAAACGTCGAATGACAAACAAAAGGCAGAGGTTGAGGTAGAGGTAGCGAAGGAAGGCTTTCCGATTGTAAACGAGCAGATTTCGTTAACGCTGACAGCGCCTGATGTCGGCATTCAGAATTGGAAGGATATGAAAGTCCTGCAGGAGATGGAGAAGCTAACGAACATCAAGATGGTATTTAACAATGCACCGAAGGAAAGCTTTAATACGAGGAAAAACCTTATTTTCTCCAGCGGTGAATATCCGGATGTATTCTACGCAGCGGGGCTTACTCCTGCTGAGCAAATGAATTACGGCAAGCAGGGAATTCTGATTCCGCTTGAGGATCTGATTGAAAACTACGCTCCAAACGTCAAAAAGGTATTGAAGGATTATCCAGAGGTGCGCAAGTCCATTACGGCTCCGGACGGTCATATTTACTCCTTGCCGGTTATCGAGTTCAATCAGCCATGGTACCGCAATCCGATGTGGTACAACGGCGATTTTCTGAAGGCGCTTGGCTATGACAAGCTGCCGGAGACAACGGAGGAGCTGTACACGTTCCTCAAGCGTGTAAAGGAAGAAGACCCGAACAAAAACGGGGCTGCCGACGAGGTGCCGCTGACATCCGTCAATCTGCGTGATATTCGCACTTGGCTGCTTGGAGCCTACGGTATTTACGAGGAAGAAATCTATGTCGACGATAGCGGCGTCGTTCATTACACGCCAATTGAGGATGGCTATAAGGAGTATTTGATCTTCCTGAACCGTCTGTGGACGGAGGATCTGCTGGATCACGAGACGTTCTCGCAGACTGCAGAGCAGAAAAAAGCCAAGGCCCAAAACAATCGGGTCGCGCTGTTCTCCGATTGGAATGCCTACATGACCTTGGGCGGCGAGCCGAGCACAGATGATCCAATGTTCCTGCCGGTCAAGAGTAAGATGGTGGACAAGGCTGTCATCGCAAAGAGCAAAGGCGTAACGACTGGAGCTTTTGCCATCTCCAAAACCAACGCTTATCCGGAAGCTTCGATGCGTTGGGTGGACTACATTTATGGATATGAGGGCGCAATGCTATTCAACAAAGGGCCTGAGGGCGTTCTGTGGGAGTACACGGATCGCGACAGCTTGACCAAGAAATATTTGCCGGTTCCTGGCGGCGGAGACCGTGAAGATTATCGTGCAACGCTAACGCCGAACTACGGTATTCCAGCACCGACGATTTCGATTCCTGAAATTCAACGGGGACTGACCACCAAATTTGATGAGTGGGTTGCGAATGAATCCAAGACCAAGCTATTGGATAATGGCTCACGGATTCCATACCCTACTTTGTTCCTCACTGCAGAGGAGCAAGCGGAGGTAACAACGCTGACCTCGGATCTGACTACGTATGTACGTCAAATGGAAGCCAAATTCATTACGGGCGCTGATACGTTTGACAAATGGGATAAATATATTGCGACTGTAACCAAAATGGGCGGCAATCGCATGAGCCAAATCTATCAAGCCGCTTATGACAGATGGAAGCAAAGCTAACGATTAGAGCTTAAACAGCTATTCCAAGCGAACCAAGGCTATCAGATAAAAAGACAATCAAGATGGATTGCATTCGCCGGCTGCGGCTTCATCCGCAAACGGCATATGGCATGAAATCCGATGGTTAGGAGAGGTGTGCTTCCAGGTGGACAAAGACAACAGGCAGGCTGAAGCGGGGAGGAAGGCGCAGGAGCTGCTCGCTCGCATGACGATCCCCGAAAAAATCGGACAATTGATACAGCCTTTGGCTGGAAATGCTATGAGAAGCAGGAGGATGGAAGCATCCGCCTGACAGACGAGTTCAAGGAGCAGCTGCGGCAAGGAGCGGTTGGTTCGCTGTACGGCGTGCTGCGGGCAGATCCCTGGACAGAAGTTACGCTTGCAACAGGACTGTCTCCCGAGCAGGGGGCCAAGGCTATCAATGACATTCAGGAATATGCGATGCAGCATTCCCGCCTCGGGATTCCCGTGCTGTTCGGCGAGGAATGCTCACATGGACATATGGCGATCGGAGCGACGGTATTCCCTGTACCGATTCTGCTGGGCAGCTCCTGGAATGTAGAGCTGTACAAAGAGATGTGCCGTGCGGTTGCTCTGGAAACTCGCAGTCAGGGAGGCGCCGTGACTTACTCGCCGGTGCTTGATGTTGTCCGCGATCCACGGTGGGGCCGAACAGAGGAGTGCTTTGGCGAGGACCCTTATCTCATCTCCGAGTTTGCAGTTGCGGCAGTTGAAGGTCTGCAAGGCGAGGATCTTGCTGACGAGAACAGTCTGCTTGCAACGCTCAAGCATTTTGCAGGTTATGGCAGCACAGAAGGCGGACGCAACGCACAGCCCGCGCATATGGGGCTGCGCGAGCTATGTGAGGTCGATTTGCTGCCTTTCCGCAAGGCGGTTGAGGCCGGAGCACGCTCCATTATGACGGCTTACAATGAAATTGACGGCATTCCATGCACGAGCAGTCCTTATCTGCTTAACGAGGTACTGCGGCAGGAGTGGGGATTTGACGGTTTTGTCATTACGGATTGCGGTGCGCTGGGGATGCTTGTGAACGGGCATAATGTCGCAGCCAGCGGCGAGGAAGCGGTCAAGCTGGCGCTGGAGTCCGGAACGGATATGGAGATGTCCGGAGAGATGTTCAGCAATCATCTGCTGGCCGCGATTGAACAGGGGCTGCTCAGCGAGGAGACGCTGAATAAAGCGGTTCTGAGAGTGCTGCGCTTGAAGTTTGAGCTGGGATTGTTTGACCGTCCTACGGTCGATCCCGCGAAGGCAGCGCAGGTCATCGGCAGTTTGGAGCACAAGCAGCTGGCTCGCAAAATGGCGGTTGAAGGTATTGTACTGTTGAAGAATGAGCGTCAAACCTTGCCGCTGAACAAGAATATAGGCAAGGTTGCTGTAATTGGTCCCAACGCCAATGCTCCATATAATCAATTGGGAGACTATACTTCGCCTCAGGAGGAAGGCCAAATCTCCACCCTTCTGGACGGTGTGCGAGCTGCGCTCGGCGGGGAACGGGAACGTGTTCTGTATGCTCCCGGCTGCCGCATTAAGGAAGAGGCACGGGAAGGTTTCGCAATTGCGAGCGACTGTGCACAGCAGGCTGATGCCATTATTGTGGCAATCGGAGGCTCAAGCGCCCGGGACTTTGGCGAGGGAACCATCGATTTGGGGACGGGCGCGTCTGTAGTGACCGACAACGCTCAGAGCGAAATGGAGTGCGGAGAAGGCATTGACAGAATGACGTTAAACTTGCTCGGCTCACAGCTGGAGCTGGTGAAGGAATTACGCAAGCTGGACAAGCCGCTTATCGTTGTTTATATAAACGGCCGTCCGATTGTCGAGCCGTGGATCGTGGAACAGGCCGATGCGATTGTTGAGGCCTGGTACCCGGGACAAGAGGGCGGGCATGCTCTCGCCGATATTCTGTTCGGTGACGTTAATCCATCCGGCAAACTGACAGTGAGCATTCCTAGACATGTTGGACAATTGCCAGTCTACTATTACAAGCGCCGTACACGGGGTAAACGTTATCTGGAAATGGACTTCGAAGCGCAATATCCGTTTGGCTACGGGCTTAGCTATACAAGCTTTGAATATGCAGAGCTGCGAATCGAGGATGCTGCAGCAGACGAAGACGGTTATGCGGCGGCGGTTGTAAACGTGCGAAATAGCGGCCAAATGGCGGGGCAAGAAGTTGTGCAGCTGTATGTTACAGATCATGCAGCCACGGTTACGCGCCCGCAAAAAATGCTCAAGGGCTTCCGAAAAATTTGGCTGGAGCCGGGAGAGAGCAAGCAGGTGCGCTTCGTCATTGGAAGGGAACAGCTGGAGTTTGTCGGCCAGCAGCTGCATCGAGTAGTCGAGGACGGCGATTTCACGATTATGATCGGGTCAAGCAGCTTACATTATCTGGAGGCGCCGCTGAGCGTCAGTTCGGAGGGGAGATTATCTTGAAATCCATTCATCGTTTTGTCCGCTGGCTGGAGCAGCGGCAATGGCTGGAGCACATACAGCTAACCCATTGGCAATTAAATAAGCTGCGTTATATCGAGCCTGGAGTCTATGAGCCTATCTCGGAAGGCTGGGCTTTGACCGAGCTTGCCCAGCTTAATGACGGGCATGGCACAACCTATATGCTGCGTCATCAGGCTGCATTGCCTGAAGGCTGGCAGGCAGGAGAGGCCGCCCTTCTGTATTATGGCGGCGGCGAAGGCCTGCTGCGACTGGGCGGAGCGCCCTATCATGGTCTGGATAACAATCATTGGTTTGTGCCGCTACCGAAATCTTGTCAAGCCGGCGACGAGCTTGATCTGGAGATCGAGCTGTATGATCCAATCCCTGAGCCGGTAGACCCGCTTAACCGGCAATCCAAACAAAAGCCGCCGATCAACGGCGTTTCGGTCTCGCTGGTACAGGTCAATTGGCCAGTCTACCAGCTGCTTCATACCGTACGCGCGGTGCAGGAATCGGCAGCATTGCTGCCAGAAGGAAACTTGCAGCGTACCCAGCTATTCTTGGCGTTGGAGGAAGCTATCGCCAGTCTGTATGAGCCGGGCGGAGATAGTTCCATTGATCTGTCCGCTTGCCAGCAGGCGGACGCTGAGCTGAGAAAGGCAGCGGAGGCAGCGCGGCAAGCATGCGGCAATAACGGACTGATGCATATGGTTGGCCAATCGCATATCGATATTGCCTGGCTATGGCCGATAAAGGAAACCGTCCGTAAGGCAAGCCGCACCTTCTCCACCGTCTGCGCGCTGATGGATCGTTATCCGGATTTTTATTATTCGCAAAGCCAGCCCATTCTGTATGCGTTCGTTAAGCAAAACTACCCGGAGCTGTATGAAAACATCAAGCGACGGATTGCCGAAGGACGTTGGGAGCTCGTAGGCGGCATGTGGGTTGAGCCGGATTTGAATATACCAAGCGGAGAGTCGCTTGTTCGTCAAATCCTGATCGGCCAAAGATTCTATGAGGAAGAGTTCGGTCGGCGCTCCACTATTGAGTGGCTTCCCGATACCTTCGGTTACTGCGCGTCGCTGCCGCAGCTGCTTAAGCAGGCCGGGATCGATTATTTCATGACGACCAAGCTTGGCTGGAATGATACGAATGAGTTCCCGCATACGCTGTTCAACTGGGTTGGCATTGACGGCACCGGCATTGTGGCTTATCAGAATCACGGCTTGAACGAGCATACTCGTCCGCAGGATGTGCAAGAGCATTGGCAGGCCTATAAAGAGAGGGATCGGCACGACGAGCTGATGCTGCTGTATGGCCATGGTGACGGGGGCGGTGGAGTCACGCATGAAATGCTGGAGTACATCGAGCGCTCCGCCTGTATCCCTGGCCAGCCACAGGCCATGTATTCGACTGCGCGCGAGTTTTTTGACGGTATAAGCAGCAGGGGGGTCAAGCTGCCGGATTGGCATGGCGACTTGTATTTGGAGCTGCATCGTGGCACCTATACGACACATGCCAAGAACAAGCGAAGCAACCGTCAGGCCGAGCAGCTGTATCGCGCTGCCGAAGTGTGGCTAAGCCTCTCCGGCCTGCTTGACCCGCAGCGCCAAAGTCAAGCCGGGAAGCGGCTGGAAGAAGGCTGGAAGCTGCTGCTGCTCAATCAGTTTCATGATATTATTCCAGGCACCTCCATTCCGGAAGTGTACGAAACCTCATCCAAGCAGTATGAGGAGATTATGAGACTGGGCAATGCTGCTCTGGAGGAAGCAATGGGGATGCTGGCCGGCCGTATGCAAACGGAGAACGAGGGAGTTGCCTACGTTGCTTTTAATAGCCTTGGCTGGGCAAGGGATGGAATGGTGTACATTCCGCTTCAGTCAGTAATGGAACAGCTGGCGGCTTATGATGCGGATGGCGAGCTGTTGTGTCGTATAGAAGCCCCATCGCAGCCGGGAGAAGCTGCACAGCTAGCTGTGCGGACGGGAACGATTCCTGCATTCGGCTGCAAAACGTTCTGGCTGCGCCCGGTGAATAGCGATCCTCAGGATATGCGCTCTGATGCGGAACAGCAACAGGCTGCGGAAGCTGATAAATCTATTGGCATCGGCGTATTTGAAACCGATTATTTTACGATTGAACTGGATGAGCAAGGGCTTATCAGTCGTTTGTACGACAAGTCTTGCGATCGCGAGCTGCTGCAGGCAGGGCGGCGCGGCAACGAATTGCAGCTTTTCCATGATACGCCGCTGCTGTGGGATGCATGGGACATTGCACATGATTACGAGAGCAAGCGCGCAGACGCGCAACAGCTGACGGGCTGGCGGATACTGGAGCATAACACGGACCGTATCGTAATCGAGCTGAATTGGCAGCTGAGCCAGTCGTGGATCAGACAGAAGATGATCATCCCGATTCATGATCGCTGCATCGAATTCCGTACTTACGTCGATTGGCGGGAGAATCATAAGCTGCTTAAGGCTGCCTTCCCGCTTGGGCTGGTAAGCGGCAAAGCGACCTATGAAATTCCGTTTGGCGCATTGGAGCGCACGACCCATCGCAACACAAGCTGGGAGCAGGCGCAATATGAGGTATGCGGCCACCGCTGGGCGGATTTGTCCGAGCATGGATATGGCGTAAGCCTGCTGAATGACTGCAAGTACGGCTATGACGTTAAGGACGCCGTCCTGCGGCTGTCGCTGCTCCGCGCACCGGGCTGGCCGGATGCGGGAGCCGATCGGGGCGAGCATGTGTTCACTTATGCGCTATATCCGCATGAAGGCAGCTGGCAGCAGGCCCAGACAGTTCGTGTCGCAGCCGGGCTCAATGAGCCATTGCGGGCGATTAAGGCTGATTCTACTTCCGCTACCGTCAAGGAAAGCCTAGGCTTCGAGCATTCCTGGATTGATCTTGCAAGCGATCAGGTCATTCTGGATACGGTGAAGCCGGCGGAGGACGGCACAGGAATCGTATTGCGGCTGTATGAAGCAGCTGGCGGCCGTTCGGAAGCTATTATCGGCTTAAGCGGAAAACTGCTTGCCGCCGGTGAGCGGTTTGCTGTCACGGAAGTCAATATACTGGAGGATCGACTCGCGGACTTGACGATGAGCGGCGACGGACTCCGGCTAAGCTTCAAGCCCTTTGAGATCAAAACGATTAAAATAACGACATCATTATAACTCGGCGTCCTCTCGGAAAACAGTGGTTCATATAGGCAACTGAGAGGGAGAGCGCCTGGGCAGGAGGAGAACGACCATGCAAATTACGAGGCATCCGAACAACCCGATTGTTGTGCCGGGAGGATATGACTGGCGGAAGGTAACGGTTTTTAACCCGGCGGTTATCATTGATAACGATAAATTTTATATGATTGAAAGAACCGCGGAGTCGCTGACGCCTTGCAAAAACTTTTTAGGCTTGCTGGAAAGCGAGGATGGCGTGAACTTCACCCATGTGAAGGACGAGCCGATTGTAACGCCGGATATGCTCGGTTTTCCTTATGGAAGCGTACAAGACCCGCGTCTGGTCAAGATTGACGGTACCTTCTATCTGAACTATGCGCTGCGTCCGTGTGCGATGAGCTATTATCCGACAGGCGCTGGCGTACCTGCCAGATCCATTCCCGAGTACCCGGATGGATGGGGGGAGCAGGAGGGGCATTGGCTGACTCGCTCTTCCATTCTTAAATCGCAGAATTTGCTGGATTGGGAGTTTGTTGCTGACACTACGCCGCTGGATATTAACGATCGCGACAATATTTTGTTCCCTGAGAAAATTAACGGCAAGTTCGTCCTGTTTCGCCGTCCGGAGGAATATGTAGGCGAGCAGTACGGGACAGAAAAAGCGGCTATGTGGATTACCTATTCCGAGGATCTGATCCATTGGGAGGAGCCAAAGCTGCTTATCAAGGGGGAAAATCCGGAGTGGGAATCCCGCAAAATCGGTGGCTCCACACCTCCAATCAAGACTGACAAGGGCTGGCTTGTGCTGTATCATGGCGTGGACGAGGAGATCGTGTACCGTGTTGGCGCTGTATTGCTTGATCTGGAAAACCCGGAGAAGGTGATCGCGCGTACCCGTCATTTCATTATGGAGCCTGAGGCTTATTATGAGAAGTTCGGCTTTCAAATTCCTAATGTCATCTTTCCGACAGGCAATGTCGTCAAGGATGGGCTGTTATACATTTATTATGGCGTGACCGATACGGCGATTGCACTGGCCACAGTGCCGCTGGATGAATTGGTAGAGTACATTCTGAACGAGCCGGCGCAATAACAGCATAGTAGGGGCAAGTGATCCGGCTGCGGCCATTCACTTGCCCCTGGTCTGTTTGGGCTGCTAATAGGAAGGGGTATTGCTCTGACAATGCTGCTTGCGGAATTGCCCCGGGGTCAACCCGCTGTCCTTCTTGAACTTGCGGATAAAGTTCGGAGCGTCCAGATAGCCCACCTGCTCGATAATAATTTGGAGCGGATCGTTGGTAGCGATAAGCAGTCGTTTCACCTCGTTCATGCGCAGCAGCCAAATATAATGTGTGAAATTCATACCCGTTTTTTCTTTGAAGCTACGGCTAAGATAAGAAGTGGATACCGAAAAGCGCAGGGCAATATGCTCAAGGCTCAGCGTATAATCAGCATAGTTCTGGTCGACGTAGGCAACTAAATCATCAATCAATGAGGGCTGGCTCGTTTCCGTCTGATGGTTGACCTGCCTGCAAACCTCGCCGGCCAGTACGGCCAGCTTGTTCTCGAATTCCTCGAGCGTGTCAAAGGAAGCGAGCGCAGGCACACGGCCAAACACATCGCCCATGCCCAAATCGGCTGCGGTTCGTAAAATCGTGTTGAGTATGTCGAAGCACATAAGACGCAATATTGGGACCGAAAGCGACTCCTGCTTGATTTCCTGCACCATGCCGGACAGCATGGACTGCGCTAGCGGTTCGTTTCCTTGCTTTAGGCTTTGCTCCAGCTTAAGGATCGTTTTTTTGGACAGCCAGAACGTTTCCTGCGACACGGCCTGCTTATTCTGGAGATGATCAAAGAAGGTGATGCCCGGCTCTCCCGGCTTCCGATAATCAAGAGCGGTGGAAGCCTCAATAAAGGATTGGTTGATCTTTGACAAGCTGGGATAAATCGTGCCCACGCCTATATGCGGCAGCGTATCCGTCTGCTCCAGCAGCATCGCCCGAATGTCCTCAAAAAGGCGGTTAATCGCAGCCTCCTGCAGTTCGGGGCTTTGGTCTGGCAGCAGCACCATAAGCGCAAAACGGTCACGGACGGAAAATTCGACGCCGTATACTTGAATCCCCAGCTCTGGAAATGACAGCTGGCTAAGCAACTCCAGCTGCAGCATATGATCCGGCTGCCCAGGCTCATCTTCCTGCGGAGAATCCCATGAGAGCACAGCCGAGAAATAAGCTCCTCCGGCATCAGGCGGCTCAAGACCCGTTTCCATGATCATCCGTTCAATCTCGGGATCGTTTGGTTTGCCGTGCTTCAGCAGCAGCAGCAGGCATTGATTGCGGACGAACGGCGTCTGCCAGTGAATACGCGCCTTATAGTCGCGAAAGGTCTGGGTGATCCATTCCCATTCGTTACGCACCTTGAGCGCTTCATCACGGCCGCCCGTTTGCAGCCTGGCAAAGTCGATTAGATTTTTGATCGGATGATACTGGCGTCTCGCCAAAATAATGGCCGCCACAATGCCGGTCAGAGCCGCGATAGCAAATACAAGCATGATCAGGGTTTGGATGTGAACCACACTCTCAAAAAACTGGTAGGTCGGCATAGTGGTCGCATAGCTCCAGCCGTTCTCGGTGGATTTGACAGCAACGACGGATTGCGCTTCTCCGTCCAGACGGATACTGTAAATGCCTGTCGCAAGCTCTGCAATGTCAGTCAGCGCCTCCCTAGAGAGCGATGTGCCGTTCGTATTGGACGTCAGCACCTCGCCGGTGGGGGACAGAATGTAGCTGTTGCCCTTGTACTGGTTGAGTATGGTGTCCATAAGACCGGTAAGCTTGGCTTCCTTGAGCAGAAACATGACCGCTCCGTACGGGTAGGGATCATTGGGCTTGATCGGGATGAGCAGTGTAAGCAGAGCTTCCTCCCGCGAATAAATGGAGACAGGCTCGGCGGGACGAATAAGTGGAACAACGGATTCGTTAAGCGCTTTCACCAAGCTTGCGCTGCTCCAATTATGATATTTGTACACCCGGTTGAAGAGGGTTGTAGGACTGGTCATGCCTTCGTAGGAATAGATTTCATTCCTGTCATGGTAATAGAGAAAGAGCTGCTCCACAATGCTGCTGTTGGCCGTGTAGCTCGCGAGCGTGTTGATGCCTTCTCGACTGCGATAGGGATCGCTCATCATATAGGGAGTCAAATGCTCGTCATAGGATATGCGGCTGGCGATTTCGTAGAGATCAGACATATGGCCATCAATCGTCAGCTTGACTTGCGTCAATTGGTTAAGATTGGCCCGTTCAATTTCAGAGCGCAAATTGTAGGCTGCATTTTCATAAATAAAGATCGTTACGACTGTAAGCGGAACCAGAAACATGACAATGTATGAAGCCGCATATTTGAACAACAGGCGCGACTTGTATTGGCTCCAATATTTGCTGATGTACTGAGTCAGTGTATTTGCTTTTATTTTGAAATGATGCACAAGAACGCTCCTTTTTCTTCATCCATTTAAACATTATAACGTTATATTTATTTTAATGCTAGATTGTGTTAAGCTGTTTTTTGAAAAATAGTTAGGCAGCAGCTTTTCGAATGGGCATAGGGTTAATGAGCCAGAGAGGGGCAGAGA
Source organism: Paenibacillus sp. sgz302191 (assembly GCF_057749925.1). Classification (NCBI taxonomy): domain Bacteria; kingdom Bacillati; phylum Bacillota; class Bacilli; order Caryophanales; family Paenibacillaceae; genus Paenibacillus; species Paenibacillus sp. sgz302191. The sequence goes on along the minus strand of NZ_JBYLHY010000010.1, from coordinate 36,555 downwards.
TGAAGTGAAGGATTTTATTTTGCACAATATCAGGCTATTGTCAGGCGAGAAGGCGGCGATTGTAGTCAGCGGAGGGCGGATTATCGATATAGCGCCACAGCTCCCGGCAGATGCGGCAGGTTGCAGAATGGATGGCAGGGAGGCCTACGTTTCCAGCGGCTGGATTGATTTGCACGTTCACGCGGATGCCGCCCTGGAGCCGTACGGAGATGAAATCGACGAGATTGGCATAGCACAGGGCGTTGCCACCATTGTGGATGCGGGCAGCTGCGGAGCCGATCGCATCGGCGGTCTGCATGCAGCAAGCCAGAAAGCGCAGACCCATGTGCTTGCCCTGCTGAATGTATCGCATATCGGCCTGACACGGACGGATGAGCTCTCGCAGTTGGCCTGGTTAAACGAGCAGCTGCTGCGTGAAGCGGCCGAGCGGTATGGCGAGTTTATTGTGGGCTTGAAGGCGAGAGTCAGCAGCAGCGTAGTCAAAGAACAGGGAATTGAACCGCTGCGTCTGGTTCGCGGCTTTGCTGATCGGCTGGACTTGCCTCTAATGCTGCACATCGGCTCGGGGCCGCCTTCTATCACAGAGATTCTGCCTTATTTGCGCGGCAATGATGTCATTACGCATGCTTTCAACGGCAAGGCTAACGGCTTGTTTGACGAGCAGGGGAGAGCGATTCCCGAGCTTGTCGCCGCAATGGAGCGCGGAGTGCTGCTGGATGTCGGCCATGGCACGGCAAGCTTCTCGTTCAAAGTGGCGGAGCGCGCGCGCGCGGCAGGGTTTGCACCAGATACGATCAGTACGGATATCTATCGCGGCAATAGGCTGCATGGGCCTGTGTACAGCATGGCGCATACGCTTGACAAATTTCTTCTCCTTGGTTATTCGCTTGAAGATACGATTGCACGGGTGACAAGCAGGCCCGCAAGCTGGCTGAAGCGTCCGGAGCTTGGGCGGATACAGAAGGGTGACATAGCCAATTTAACGATATTTACCGTGCAAGAAGAACAGGTGCCGCTGACAGACTCAGAGGGAGAAACTCGTCTGGGGATGCAGCATATCAGACCGGAAGGGGTAGTTGTAAATGGCAATTACATTGCAATCTAAATATGGCCTCAAGCGAGTGGTGAATGCCAGTGGGCGCATGAGCATTCTTGGCGTATCCGCACCGACGGATAACGTGATGGAGGCGATGAAGCAAGGCGGTCAGAGCTATGTTGAAATCGCTGAGCTGGTAAAGCGTTCCGGCGAGCATGTCGCTTCGGTTATGGGGGCAGAGGGAGCGGTCGTTGTTAATTCGGCGTCTAGCGGCATCGCGTTGTCTGTTGCGGCTGTTGTGACAAGAGGGGCGGAGCGTGCCTCCCTTCGGCTTCATCAGGATTCCATATTGAAAAATGAAATCATTATGTTCAAGGGACATAATGTCCAATACGGGGTGCCGGTGGAAACGATGATTTATTTAGGCGGGGGGCGGCTGGTCGAGGTTGGCTACGCAAACGAAGGACGAGCGGACCATCTTGAGCAGGCGATTGGCGAGCGCACCGCGGCTATCCTGTTTGTCAAATCACATCATTGCGTGCAAAAAAATATGATCAGCCTGGCGGAAGCGCAGCAAGTAGCCAAGCGTCATGGGGTACCGCTCATTGTGGATGCAGCGGCGGAGGAGGATCTGTATAGCTACGTCAAGCTTGCGGATTTGGTCATCTACAGCGGCTCCAAGGCTATAGAAGGACCAACCTCGGGGATTGTGGCAGGTCGCAGGCTGTATGTGGATTGGGTACGCATGCAGCTTCACGGAATCGGTCGCAGCATGAAGGTGGGCAAGGAGGTTGTGTTTGGACTGCTGGCCGCGCTTGACGAATATGTGGTCAAGGAGGATAAAAGCGAGCAGGAGAAGCAGACTCTGGAGCAGCTGAAGGTGCTGTCGGATTTGCCGGGAGTGGATGTGACTATCGTTCAGGATGAGGCTGGACGTTCTATCGTCAGAGGCAGGATTCGGCTGGATGCATCTGTCGCAGGTATTAGCGCAGCTGAGGCGAACGATCAGCTTCGTGATGGGGACATTGCGGTGTATACACGGGATTATGGCGTGCGCCAAGGTTACTTTGATCTGGACCCGCGCTCCCTTCAGGGAGATGATCTTGAAGTTATCATTGAGCGGATACAACAAATTGTAGGAGGGGCAACACATGTCTAAGCTGGAGAAGCGTCTATACAAAAACAGGGCGGCACTTAATGTGCTGACAGGATCATTGGAAAATACCAAGCAGGTTTTCACTGCGGCAGAAGGACATGTCGTCGTTGGGATTTTGTCCAAAAGCTATAGCACCGTCGAAGCGGCTGTGGAGGCCATGCGTGCCCATGGAGCGCACATTGAGGACGCGGTATCGATTGGACTGGGCGCAGGCGACAACCGCCAGGCGGCGGTTGTGGCGGAGATCGTCCGGGAATATGAGGGCGCGCACATCAATCAGATTTTCCCTGCTGTAGGAGCTACCAGAGCTAACCTTAAGGAGCGTGCGGGCTGGATCAATGCGCTCGTATCTCCATGCGGCAAGGCAGGCTATGTGAATATTTCAACCGGCGTCCACAGTGCGCCACTGGAGCAGAAGGCGATTGTGCCTGTAGAAGCGGCTATTGCGCTGGTTCGTGATATGGGCGGAAATGCCCTGAAGTATTATCCGATGCATGGGCTGCGTTACGAGGAGGAGTACCGTGCTGTGGCTGCGGCCTGCGCCGAGGCGGGATTTGCGCTGGAGCCTACTGGCGGCATTGATCTGGACAATTTTTCCGATATATTGGAGATTGCACTGAAGGCCGGTGTGCCTCAAGTTATTCCACACGTGTACACTTCGATTATTGACTCGGCTACTGGTGAAACAAAACCTGAGCAGGTAAGGCAACTGCTGGATTTTCTCAAGCAATTGGTGGATAAATATGAGTAAAATTGCTGCGTTCGGCGAGGTCATGATGAGGCTTGAAACACCTGGCTACAGTACGCTTGCGCAGGAGAATCAGCTTAAATATTCCTTCTCGGGCAGCGGTGTCAATGTACTTTCAGCTTTGTCCCGGTATGGTCATGAGACTTATCTCATTTCTGCGCTGCCGGACAATGCGTTGGGCGAGGCGGCCGTAGCGAATTTGCGCAAGCTGGGATTGTCCATCCGTCATATTATGCGCTCGGGGCAGTATCTGGGCATGTACTTCTTGGAGAAGGGATTTGGCGCAAGGGCAAGCAAGGTAACGTACAACGACCGCTTAGGCAGCAGCTTCAATACGGCAACGTTCGGCGATCAGCGGCTGGCGGCAGCCGTCGCAGAGGTGGAGGTGCTCCACTTTTGCGGCATTTCGCTGGCAATGAACGATCAGGTGCGCAGCAGCATGCTTCGTCTTGCCCGGGAAGCCAAGCGACAGGGACGGAAGATTGTATTTGATTGCAATTATCGGCCGACGCTGTGGGGAAAAGATGGCTATGAGCGCGCAAAAGGTCATTATGAGCAGATGCTGCAGCTTGCGGATATAGTCATGATGAACGAAAAAGATGCCATGCTTGTGCTGGGGATGCCGACAGCTGCGCTTGAGCGGGAGCAGCAGTTGAAGGAGTTGCTTCCGGCAGTGGCGAAACAATATGATATCCAGACGATCGCGGGCACTCATCGCCGCATTAATGGAGACAATACTCATTCGCTAAAGGGCTTTATATTCAGCAATGAGCGTCTCGTTATGGGCAAGGAGCATAGCTTCTCTGTCCACGATCGCGTAGGAGCGGGCGATGCTTATGCCAGCGGTATTATAGACGGCCTGCTGCGCGGGTTTCCTGTGGAGCAGGTGGTTGAATTTGCAGCGGCAGCTGCAAGGTTGGCACATACGATTCCGGGAGATACGCCGCTGTCGACGCGCGAGGATATAGAGAAGGCTATCCATAACGAAACAGGAGATGTGGAAAGGTAGGGGACATCCGGTGTCCATTTCGCGAAAAAAGGGTCCGCTCTATTTGCAAATCAAAAAAATTATCAAGGATCGGATCATGCACGGAGTGTACCCGCTGGGGACTAACATCCCGGCGGAGCCGCTGCTGGAACAGGAGTTTCAGGTAAGCAAGATGACGGTGCGCAATGCCATCCGTGAGCTGTCCACTGAAGGCTACGTCGAGAAAAAGAGCGGGGTAGGCACAATCGTGCTGCGCAATACGTCCTCCTCCAAACTATCCAAGGGCAAGCGCTTCACAGAGCTGCTGGTGGAACAGGGGCATCGGATGGAGAAACGGCTGCTCGGAGCAGAGATGGTGAATACGAAGGCAGACGCTGAACTGCTGGAGCTGTTCGGCGAGAGCTGCCAACGCATTGAGCGGCTGTATTTGCTGGATGAGCAGCCCTATATTCATTTTCAGCATTACATTACGCCGGGCGTGGCACTCGTACAGGCTGAGAACGATGAAGGCGCCTTATTCTCCTCCTTGTATGAATGGCTGGAGGAGAAGAAAATCACGCTGGAAAGCTTCCACGATCGCTTTCTGGTAGAGACGGCAGCGGCGGAGACCGCCGTCATTCTAGGGCTGGAGCCGGGAGCGCCTGTGCTCAAACGGCTGCGACGCTCTCAGGATAGCGAAGGCAATCTTATTGAATACAGCATCGGAATTTACAACACGCAGCTGCACCCTTATTTGGTCAGCTACGATGCTTGAGCAGAATAGGGAGCAAGCCCACATATTCCATACGTGTAGCAGCAAGCTGGCTGCGCAAGGAAGAGCTATCATAGAGCACATTTGCTTTGCGAGAGAACTCTTCTTTTTTGTATTCAGGTCAGATTCAGTATAACCTTGCTTTCTCGTAAAATGCCAGAACGCCGAACAGGCTGCCCCCGAAGTAGATGCACTACTTTGAAGGGCAGCCTTTTTGCAGATGCCGGTGCGATGGCGTCGACCCGGTTTTATAAAAACGTGCGGTTAAACTTTTTCAAAAGCTGGCCGAACATGCGGCGTTCTTCCTCGGACCAATGTTCCAGCAGCTCGCTGACTCTGGCTACTTTTGCTTCTTTGCTCTCGGTCAATTCTTTCATGCCGAGCTCCGTAATCTGCAGCGAATACGCTCTTTTATCCAAGGGGTCGGGGATTCGGTAGACATACCCCTTTTCCTCAAGGGCCGTCGTTTGCCGGCTGACGGTGGAAATGTCCAGGTGGAATTCATCCGCCAATGCCTTTACTCCGGCCGATCCGTGAGAAGCGATTTGATGCAGCAGCAAATAAGCGGCCCGGTCGAGATTTTTATACGGTTTAATCGATGTGATTCGGCGGACGAGGATGGCCATTTCCAAAGAAATGGTTTCCAGAGGGTTTTCATTCATTGCTGTTCGACCTCATAATTATAATATTTTCTAAAAGCTATAGTATCATACGCGCATTCGGTTTTGAACTACAATCACTCCTGTAAAAATGATCGTATTGACATCATTCTATATAGTTGTATAATACAATTATAATATAGTTTCATCATACAACTTGTTTTGAGAGAAAGCAATCTGCGAAGGGAGGATTGTCTATGCAAGCCCATGAAATCATGATTAGCCAGGTGTACAAAGTGAAGGAAACCGATACGGTAAGGTCTGTCATCGAAAAGTTTATCGAGCATCGGATCAGCGGCCTGCCGGTGGTCAATGATAGAAATGAAATTGTCGCTTACATCAGCGACGGGGATGTGATGCGGTATATCGGCAAGCATGAGAATCGGGTGATCGGTTCTTTTTATTATGTTTTTGTCGTCAACGGCGATGATCAAAAATTCGAAGAACGTGTGGAAACGCTGCTGAACTTGAACGTGATGGATGTTGCCCAACGAAAAGTTTTCAAAGTTGCATGGGACGAGGAGATTGAAAATATCGCCGCGATTTTGGGAAAAAGACATATCAAAAAGCTGCCCGTTGAGCGTAACGGAGTTTTGGTCGGCATCGTCAGCCGCGGCGACGTCATCAGGCATTCCTTCAAAACGATCTTGTGAAATTCCGGAAACTCTCAATGGTAAAAGGAGAAAAAAAGCATGTCATCTACAACGCACTCCATGGAATCAAAAGCGGCAAGAGCCGCTTCACCCTTGCAAGAAACAAGTATTTTAAAGCAGCCCAGAGCCGTATGGGCTGTCTTTTTTGCCTGTATCATCGCCTTCATGGGGCTTGGTCTTGTCGATCCGATTTTGCCTGCCATCGCCAAAAATTTGCAAGCTTCGCAAAGCCAGGTTACTCTGCTGTTCACCAGCTATAACGCTGTAATGGCGGTGGCGATGCTGATTACCGGCATGGTGTCGTCAAGGCTCGGCATCAAATGGACGCTCCTTGCCGGCATTGTGTTGATTGCTTTATTTTCGGCGCTCGGCGGTTTATCGGGCGATATCTCGACGCTTGTCGGGCTGCGGGGCGGCTGGGGGTTGGGCAACGCGCTGTTTGTCGCGACCTCGCTGGCCGCGATCGTATCCCTTTCGAAAAGCGGCACCGCCAAAGCGATCATTTTATATGAAGCGGCGATTGGGCTGGGCATTTCGGTCGGCCCGCTGCTCGGCGGCTGGCTGGGGGGCATCTCGTGGAGAGGCCCTTTTCTTGGCGTCGCAACGCTAATGGTAGTCGCTTTCATCGGCCTCGTTACGCTGATGCCGAAATCCGGCGCGCCCAAAGCCACGGCCTCGAGAACATCGCTGCTGGACCCGTTCCGCGCCTTGAAGCACCGCTCACTTTTGATTTTCGGCATCGCCGCGGGGCTGTACAATTTCGGCTTTTTCACTTTGCTTGCTTACGCGCCTTTTGTCATGGGTCTGGATGAGCACGGTCTAGGCTTCGTATTTCTCGGCTGGGGCATTTTGCTGGCGTTGACTTCCGTATTTATGGCGCCGAAGCTGCAGGAACGGTTCGGAACCGTCAAATCGATGTGCGCGATGCTGACCACGTTTGCTCTGGTCCTTGCTGTTATGGGCATTTGGACGTCGACGCAATGGGTTATTATCGCGGCTGTCATTTTTGCCGGGGCATTGCTCGGGAACAATAACACGCTCATTACGACGGCTGTCATGAACGCGGCTCCAGTCGAACGGTCGACGGCGTCGGCCGCGTACAGCTTTCTTCGCTTCATCGGCGGGGCGATTGCTCCTTATCTGGCCGGCAAATTGGCGGAGTGGTACAATCCGCAAGTTCCGTTTCTCGTAGGCGCGGTATTTGTTCTTGCTTCCGTGCTGTTCATCTTAGTGAACCAAAAGCATGTGAAGCATGTCGATCAAGCCGGATCGGGTCATTGAGCATTCGGCCGCGTACGCTTAAAAAAATCGCTCTCTGCTTTGGGCTTTGTCCCGGGTGGGGGGGCGATTTTTTTGTTTTTTCACGGCACTCCGGCCAAGTCGAAAGGGGGGACCGAACCTTTTCTAACATTTTTGGATATATACATTAAGAAGTAGAGGGGGTGATTGATTTGAATATTTCCCGGGAAGAGGCGCAGCGCATTTATGAGGAACAGTCGGCCTACGTTTTCAGACTAGCTTTATTCCTGACTAAATCGCGGATGTTGTCTGAAGATATCGTCCAGGACACTTTTATTCAAGTATTTCAAAACTATTCCCAATATGATACGGCGAGGCCCATTCAACCGTGGATCTACCAAATCACGTTAAATACGGTGAGAAAGGCGCTGCGCAAGCGGCAATGGTCGCAATTGTGGAATGGACAGCCCAAGGCTGAAACGGTTGAAGAGCTTGTGGTAAAAGAAGAACAGCATCAAGAATTGTGGGACGAAGTCAATCATCTTCCATTCAAAAGCAAAGAAATTATTTTTTTACACTATTATCTGGAATTGAAGCTGACGGAAATTGCTGAAATTTTGAATATCCCGATCGGAACTTGTAAATCAAGATTACATACCGCGTTAAAATCGTTGCGAAGAAAAATGCCGAACGGCGATTTTAACATTCAAACATATAAAGAATTCGGAGGTTGATTGGACATGGATGAGCGCAATTCTCGTATTAGCAAAATGTTGGGCGAACAATTTGATCATGAGTTTCCTGCTGCATCCTTCGATAGCATCTGGAATCGGTCAATCCGCAACCCATCGATTGTACCCCGGCCCCGGTTTCGAAATGCGCTAAAATATAGCTGTTGGACTGCAGCCATCGCTTTCGTTTCGCTAGGAATGCTGCTTATTTCGGCCTCCATGACGCCAACTTTGGCGCAATCTGCTTTTATCAAATCCGTCTTCTCATTTATAAGTTATTTTTCAGAAAAACATCCCGATCAAGGCGGACAGATCTCCGAAGTGCAGCAATCGGTTACGGATCAGGGCATTACGATCACAATTTCGGAAGTCTACTATGACAATTACAATCTTACTGCCAGCTATACGCTGGAGACGGCGGATGCTTTTAAAAATGAAAGTGTAACCCCATACGATATCGAGTTTAATGTTAACGGTCAAACATTTCGGGCTGCGGCAAGAAGAGGCGTGTTGGTAAACGATCATCAGTTTGCCGGAGTCATAGAAACGGATGCGGACGACACATTGCTGAAAAGGCTGCCGGAACGGTTTGAAATGAACGTATCGATAGGCCGTATCGGTTATTTGGCAGCAAACGGAGATACGATAAACAAAGCGGGGAAATGGAATTTATCTTTCCCTGTTAGCATGGATATGCTCCGTGCGGGAGTGCACACTCTGGATATGATGAAAACCGCCGGCCAAAATCATTTGCAGATTACCGTAAAAAAAGTAAACTATTCTGAAACGTTCATCGACCTCATCGGAGAAACGAGAATCACACCGAGCGATGAAAAAGCGACAATAGCGGAATCCTTCCCGTTGCTGGAAATTACAGACGAAAACGGAGAAGTTCTCGATTTTATTCAAAGCGGCGCGACTATTAACAGCCAGGAAGGGCAGACCGAAATCTTCAAGTGGAAAATGAGCTATAGACCCACCGGTAAATTTCCAAAATCGTTGGCAATCCGCTCTTACTTGATTCCGAAAGATACTGGCGTCAGAACGCGAGTGGTGCCGATGGACCACATTCCGACAAAGGAAGCTCCCTTCATTGTTCAGCGCGGTCCGCTTGCCGCTTTGGAACTGACGAGTATAGAGTATTTTCCCGAAAAAACGCTCGTCTTTTACCGAAGCTCAGGGGAACGGCGAGCTGATCACGATGATTCCGCTTTACGCTTGCAGGGGGAAGACGGGAAGGAATGGCGGATGCTCGGCGAACGTGCCATTGATAAAGGGGAGTATACGTTTGTCCGGGAATTCCCGGCTTTAAAGCCGGAGCAGACAATTAGCCTGATTGTCCAAGACCCGATCCCGAGAACACCGCTAAAAGATCTTGAAATGTTCATTTCTCTTCCATAATTTTAAGTCTCGTATAGAGGGTTTCTCATTTTTTGGGAGGAGGGGGGCTGGGGCTGCGAAAAATTCCTGCAATTGTGCAGGTTTTTGCTCGTAAATGCCCCTATAGGCACAGAATTCCTGCAAAAGTACAGTTTTTTTAGCTGCTGAGCGGGCCCAGGTCCATTTTTGTCGGGAATTCCTGCACAATTGCAGGCTTTTCCTCAAAATGAACCCCATGCACAGAAAAAGCCTGCACTTTCGCAGGTTTTCTGCGTGTGGCGGACCAGATTCGCCAGCTTCGGCAGTCGGGTTCACGAGTTCTGGTGGAACAGATTCATAGGCTCCTTCGCAGGCAATAGGCCAAAGCATTGGCGTCAGCCAGGAAGATGCGGTCGCCGGCCAGCAGCAGCAAGCAACGACGCTGGAGATCGAGAACTCCGCCAAAGCGCTGGCTGACCTTGCCGAAGAATTGCAGCTGGCGCTGCAGCAATTTGTCGTCCAGGATGGCGGCCGCACGGGCTAATTGTTCCGTCCACCGGGTGCAGGAAGGTGAGTCATCCCGGCGCGCCGCGGCATATACATATAGCAGCATAGCTTCGGGAGTGTGGCGGGCATGGCGGAAAAAGAGCATCAAACGTGCGCCAGGTGCATGTATGTGGCGGATAAAGACGACAAATACTGCATTGCCTGCGGCGCGCCGCTGAAAAATACGTGCACGAAGAAAAAAACGGTGCTGCACAAAGGCTGCTCCAAGGTGAACAAACCTGACGCCAAATATTGCTCGGCCTGCGGCACGGAAACGTTGTTCTCCGAGTGGGGCCTGCTATAAGAACACAGAAGACCGTCCGATCTCTGCGGCATACGGAGAAGGGACGGTCTCTTGTTTTATTTATTTTGCAAAATGATTTTCCATAAGTCCGGTTGATCGTAGCCCAGACGCCATGCGGCGACTCCGGCCAGATCGTACTTTTTGGCCAAATCCAGCCGCGCCTTCACGGTGGACTCGTCTTCGAGCCAAAATACATATGTCGATCCGTTCTCCTGATACTCGACCTTGAATTGCTCGAACGTCTTGTCCCACGTTTGCGTCGCTTGCTTGGAGGCGATCAGCTTCGGAATGTCCTTCAGCAAAACCGCGCGGTTGCTGACGAGCTTGCCGCCGGCGTCAAGCTGCCATTCCCTTACGTAGTACGGAATGCCCAAAATGATTTTGTCCCGCGGAATTCCGTAGGACAAGTATTCCTGAATGCCGCCGTCGGCCCAGGGGAGGCCTGATACGGAGCCGGGGGAGTCGCTGCCTTTGTAAAATTGATCGTAAGCCATGATGACGATGTAGTCGACGATGCCGCCCAGCTTCTCATGATCGAAGGCGGACAAATGGTTCCATTTGACGCTGCCGCGGGGCAAATCCAGCGAAATCGTCAGACGCTGCGCGTGCGAGGCGTCCGTCAGCTTTTGCATGAAAGCGCTGAACGCATTGCGGTTCGAACCGGCGAGGCTTTCAAAGTCGACATTGATGCCCGGCACTCCAAGCGCGGCAGCCTTGTTTACGAGCGCCTGGATGAAAGTGTCCTGGGCGCCTGCGTCGGCCAGAAAAGATGTCGTCAGTGAAGCGTTGAACTGATTGCTGACCAACGGATACACGGTATGGCCCTGCTGCTGCAGCCATTTGACGGTGTCCGCGTTGGAGCTGTCTTTCAGCTTGCCGCTGCTGTCGGCCAGTTCGAAAAAGCTGGGCGACACGACATCGAGTCCGAGCGTTCCGCTGACCTGTGTTTTGATCGTGTCGGCGCCGGAAACGCCGTTCCAGCCCCACACCTGCAATTTTTTAATATTGTCCCACAGAGTCGTCCGATTCAGCGTTTGGATGGAGGCGTTGCCGTACTGCGCGCCGTAGCTCAGCGCGTCGGCAATCGTCTGAAACTCGCCGATCAGATTGGAATTCTGGAACACCTGATAGTAAGGGAAGTTGTTCCAGATTTTGCGCCCTTCGTAAAAGATCGCGCTGTGCCCCCACAGCCGCGCATAATCCGAGGCCTCGTCCAGATTGACGAAGTCCTGCAAAAACGTATCGTTCTGGTACACCTTGTACGGCTTGACGTTGCTGTATACGGTTTGGCCTGTCTTGATGTTGACGACATTCGAACCGCCCCATTTCAGCGCTTCGGCTGCGGCGTCCTCAAGGTAAGCGAACTGCCAATTGTCCGCCGAGTAGGACCCCTGATACACTTTGTACGCCGGCTCGCCTGCGCGCAGCGCCGTTTTGTCGGCGGCGGACAGGTTGTCCCAAACCCACCGGTTCGTGTTCAGATCGATAATGTGCGCGCCGCCCCATTTTTTGGCTTCGTCCGTCGCCTGCTGCAGCGTCGTGAAGGTCCAGGCGTCGATCGTGATGTCACCCTGATAAACCCGGTAGTGGGGATAGTTGTTCCACACCCAGCCGGCTGACTGGAGATCGCGAACGCTCGCATAGCTCCATTTTTTGGCTTCGTCGATCGCTTCCTGCAGCGTATCGAACTGCCATTCGGGAGGCGAAATGTCCAACTGGGAAACCTGGTAGCGGTGAAAATTGTTCCACAGCCATTTGCGCGTTCCGATTTCCTCTACGTGGCTGTTGCCGTAGCCTTTGGCATAGGCCAGCGCCTGCTTGTAATCCGCAAATTCCATTAAAATTTGATTGTTCTGGTAAACCCGGTATTTCGTCGTTTTGTCTGTCGTATTGGCTGCAGAAGCGGGAGCGGGCAATGTCATACACAAAAGGAGCGCTCCGGTCAGCATCCATTTACCTTTTTTCATCGATCACGCCTCTTTCTATATGATCTACTCTATTGGACGCGCCATCTGCCGGATTGGTTGCGTTGGTAAAAGGTTGCAAAAGCCGGACGTTGGACGTTCGCAGCCTTTTCAGGTAACATGAATAAGAGAACTTTTCAATTCAAGTTAGGCAAGGTGGCGCTAACGATGCAAAAGTACCCGGAAGCATATACGGATTATTTGATTTTTTTCCACGCTGAGCGTGATTATTTTGAATGCCATGAAGTCATGGAAGAATATTGGAAGGAACATCCCGGCGATGAGAACGGCCGAACGTACGTGGGATTGATTCAGATTGCCGTCGGCCTCTATCATGAGCGGAGGGGAAACGCCGCGGGTGCCGTGAAAATGCTGCAAAGCGCGGCAGTCAACCTGGACCCGGCTCATACGGCTGCGCTGGGGCTGCAGTACGACGAGCTGCTGCAAATGATTCGCGGCAGGCTCGAACGAGTCCGGCAGGGGCATCCTGTGTACGAGGATATCAATCTGCCGATTGCGGACCCGCAGCTGGCTGCTTATTGCGAGAACGAAAGCTTTCGCCGCGGCTTGACCTGGCAGGGAGCGAGCGCGCTTGACAATGAAGCGCTGATCCATAAGCATACGCTGAGAGACCGCTCCGGCGTCATTCGGGAGAGAGAGCTGCAGAAGCTAAGACGCAAAGGAAAAGGGTGACGGCCATGAATACGGAAGGAAAAATATTAGTCGTGGACGATGAGCCGAATATTGCCGAAGTCGTAAGGCTTTATTTGGAGCATTCCGATTTTGAGGCGGTTCTGCTGATGCGCGGGCAAGAGGTGATCCGGACGGTTCTGCAGGAAAATCCGCAGCTCATCATTTTGGATATTATGCTGCCGGATATTTCCGGCTACGAGCTTTGCGAGAGCATTCGCAAATTGGAGCCTCCTTACGACCAGACGCCGATTATTTTTCTGTCGGCCAGAGGGGAGCCGATCGACAAGCTGCGAGGATTCAATCTGGGTGTAGACGATTATTTGGTGAAGCCGTTCGATCCCAACGAGCTGATTGCGCGGGTCAAAGCGGTGCTGCGCAGAACCACGCAGAGACGGTCGGAATCGGCGAAGGAGGAAACCGCTCCCCGAAGAGTGCTGCAGGTCGGCAATATAATGGTAGATTTGGAACAGTTCCGCGTCAATGTAGACGGCAAACGGGTTGAATTGACGCCGAAGGAGATGGAGCTGCTTTATTTTTTGGCGAGCCATCCGGGCCGGGTATTTACCCGTGAGGATTTGCTTGGGTATATTTGGGATTTCGACTTTGCCGGCGGAACCCGCACGGTGGACGCCCATGTGAAAAATTTGCGCAAAAAGCTCGGACAGCACGACACTTGGAACATTCAGACGCTATGGGGGATCGGCTATTCCTTTGAGGTCGTTCAGCATGTTTAAAAAGTGGATCGGCAACCGGTTCCGCAGCTTGTATTTGAAAATATTTTTATCTTTTCTGGCAACCTGCGTGCTTTTTTTCGTCGGGCTGTTCGTCTTTTGGAACTATTATTTTACCGACTTGTTTTATAAGGATAAAAAGGAGCTTCTCAGCGAGCGCTTCATCGAAGTGACAAGACTGCTCGCTTCGTATCAGGATGGGACGATCTCTACGCGCGAGCTGAAATATACGATCCGCATCGTAGCGAGAAGCATTAACGGGCAGGTATGGCTTGTCGACGACAAAGGCATGATTGTGAACGGCTCCTCGGATAACGAGGGCGGGAATTTGCCCAGGGCGATGGATCCGTTGTTTATCGAAGGTCTCCATGGGCGCAGTGGGTCTGAAATGGTCAATTTCACAACCCATAGCGGACGAACGGTCAATCTTTTCACTTACTACGCCCCTTATCAGTTGAACAACAAGGCGATCGTGGTCATTTTGCAAATTCCGCTTGAAGATATTAGTGAAGCCGTTTCCGCAGTCCGGTTGAACATACTGGTGCCCCTGGTATTTTCGCTGATTGCCGTCGGTGTTATCTTGTACGTCATTTCCCGCAAGCTGGCCAGACCGCTGCAGCAGATGAACCGGGCCGCGCTGGAACTGGCCGGAGGCGATTTTACAACCCGCGTGCCGATCAAGTCCCACGACGAAGTTGGGCAGTTGGCTGCGAGCTTCAACTTCATGGTCGAGCAATTGGAAGAGTGGGAAGACACCCGGCAGGAGTTTTTGACGAACGTGTCCCATGAGCTGAGATCGCCGTTAACGACGCTGCGCGGCTTTATCGTGGCGATGAATGACAGGATCATACCGGAGGAGAAATATTCGCATTACCTCAGCATTTGCGACCAGGAAGTTCAGCGCTTGCAGCGGCTTGTGAACGATTTGCTGGACCTGGCGCGGATTCAGAACGGCGTCGACGTGTTTCGGTTGCGGCCTGTGGGCGTCCGCGAAAAGCTCGATGAGGTGCTGGAGCTGCTGAAAGAGCCGATCGCCCACAAGCAGCTGGCGCTGGAAGTCTTGCTGCCGCCGCTTTCTGCCGAAGTGCCGCCTGTGCAAGCTTATTTGGACCCGGACCGCTTTGCCCAAGTGATTCAAAATCTGATTTACAATGCGTTGAAATTTACGCCGGCCGGAGGGACGTTGACAGTCGCCCTGGAATATTCCGGGGAAGAAGTTGTCCTGTATGTCCGGGATACGGGCGAGGGGATGTCCGAAGCGGATCTGGAGCGGATCTGGGACCGCTTTTACAAGGCGGACGAGGCCAGAAGCCACCGCGCCGACGGCACGAGCGGCACCGGGCTTGGCCTGACGATCGTCAAGCATCTGGTGAGCGGGATGAAGGGAACGATTCATGTTCGCAGCCGGATCGGCGAGGGGGCGGAATTTCGCGTTGCTTTTCCGCGGATGAAGTAGTTTTTCACAATTTTTTTACAACTGAAGCAAACATTGTTCATGATTACCGATTATCCTGTTCCTTGTGGACAGGTTTTTTTGCTTTTTGCAGACGGACTTATCGATCCGGCACAACAATTGTTTCGCACGGAGGTGCTTGTATGACGGGACGCGCGCTGATGCTTGGTCTTGGCGCCGTATTGCTGGCCGCGGTCTTGTATGGTTGTGAAGCGAAGCCGGCGCAAAGCGGCGACGATCCGAATTCCGTGCAGCGGCAAAGCGGTATGGATGTGCAAAACCGCAACGAGCGGCAGCTCGTCATACTGTTTCGGGGACTTCTGAGCATGGACCGCCAGCCTCAGCTTGCGATCAGCAGGCAGCAGGCTGAGGCACTGCTTCCTTTCGTCCAAAAAAGCAAAGATGCCGGCAGCTTGAATGAAGCCGCGCGCAAGCAAATGATGAACGTGCTTAGCGATGTGCAGCGGCAATACCTGGAAGAGCAGACGAATAAAACGGATGCCCGGGCGAACCGGCACCGTTCCGGCGAGCTGGATGGACTTACTCCCGAGCAGCGGCAAAAGATGATCGAGCAATTCGAGCAGCAAAGGAAGACCGACCGGGACGATGATGCCGGCGAGGGCGGTACCGGCGGCGGGGATCGCGGCGCGACGGATGACAGCGGCATGAGCAAAAGCGTCGAGCAGCAGCTGATCGACATGCTGGAAGCGAAGCGCTGACCGGACTTGCCGGCATGAACGTGAAAAAGGTGCTTTCCCCCTGAGGGAAGAGCACCTTTTGTTTTTATTCGTTTTCCACGGCCACGTAGCCGTCTTCGATCAGGTCGAGTCTGCCGGTTTCCGGGTCCATGATCAGCCCGTGAACGGGCAAGCCTTTGGGCAGCAGCGGGTGTTTGCGGATGATGCTGACGCTTTTGACGATACCGTCCTTGACATGTTCGAAGCCGGTCAGCCAGCGCGACAAATTAATTCCCGAATTTTCCAAAGTTTGAACGACGTCGTCGGATACTCCGCGCTCCTTTGCCTTGGAGATAACGCTCTGTGAATTCAGGCCCGTCATGCCGCAATCGTAGTGGCCGATGACGTACACTTCGTCCGCTTTCAATTCATACACGGCGACAACGATACTCCGCATAATACTGCCGAACGGGTGGGACACGATGGCGCCCGCGTTTTTAATGATTTTGGCGTCTCCGTTGTGCAAATTCATCGCTTTCGGCAGCAGCTCGACGAGTCTGGTGTCCATGCAGGTGAGCACGACCATTCTTTTATCCGGAAACTTGGTTGTCAGAAACTCCTTATACTTCTGGGTTTCGACGAAATTTTGGTTGTGTTCGATAATTTCTGAGAGCAAAGACATGGTTATCCCTCCAAGTGTATAGTGTGCTAGCTGCTGCAGGGATTTTGCGCAGCTTTATCTTTTGTCGACCAAGTCCATACCCGCATTGTAAATTTGACCGTTGCTTTTAAGTATATAAGATTTTTTTTCCGGCTGGTAGTCGATTTTCAAAACATCTTCGAAAAAGATTTCATCTTTGACGCTGTAGCTGACTTTGAAGGGATCCGCTTCCGCGTAAATATCGCTTTCCGGCGCTTCCGAGACGAGCCACAAAGAGGGGACGCCGTTCACCGCGCAGCCGCAGCCTTCCGTGTCGTATACGAGCCTCAATTGCGCCTGGCTGCCGCCGGCTGACGGAGTGAGTTGATCGATCGCTGTCTGAGTAAATAAGATTTTCATAGGTAAATCAGCTCCTTTATCTCTATTCTACCATAGTTCCGCATAAATTTGATTCTGGGCAAGGGGAGCAGTATGATAAACGAAGTAACCTTTGGAAGGAGATCTGAGCATGAGCGAACAAGAGACATTGACAAAGCTGGAAGCATTCAAGGCATACGTGCGCAAAATGAAGCGGTATGAGGAGGCCATTGCCTTGATTTACTGGGACATGCGGACAGGTGCTCCGAAGAAAGGAATTGAAACCCGTTCCGAAGTCGTCGGGGAGCTTTCCACGGAAGTTTTCCGCATGTCGACATCGGACGAGATGGCCGGTTATTTGGACGATTTGACACAGTCCGGACAGCTGGAAAAGCTGGATGAAATCAGCCGGAAAATGGTGCTGGAAAGCAAAAAAGATTACGACCGCAGCAAAAAAATTCCTGCGGATAAGTATCAGGCGTATGTCGTGCTGACGTCGCAGGCCGAAACCGTATGGGAAGAAGCTAAGCCTAAATCCGATTTCACCATGTTCCAGCCCTATTTGGAAAAAATCGTCGGCACGACCAAAGAGTTCGTCGAGCTTTGGGGCTACGAAGGGAACAAATATAATACGCTGCTCGATATGTATGAGCCGGGTATGACCGTCGACAAGCTCGATGAAGTGTTCAGCGCGCTGCGGAGCAAATTGGTCCCGCTGCTGCAGCGGATACAGGCGTCCCCGAACCAGCCGGATCGCTCGTTCCTCGATCAGCAGTTCGATATTGCCAAGCAGAAGCAGTTCAGCCTGATGATTTTGAAGCAGATGCAGTACGACTTCGAAGCCGGCCGCTTGGACGAAACGGTGCACCCGTTCGCCACTGCGCTTAACCCGGGGGATGTACGGATCACGACGCGCTACCTGCCGAATGATATCGTTTCGGCGCTGTTCGGCACGATTCATGAAGGCGGTCACGCCCTCTACGAGCAAAATATTTCCAAGGATTTGGTCGGCACCAATCTTTGCACCGGCACTTCCATGGGAATTCACGAATCGCAATCCCGTTTCTGGGAAAATGTGATCGGCCGCAGCAAGCCGTTCTGGAACCGCTACTACGGTGAGCTTCAAGCCGCGTTTGCCGGTCAAATCGACGATGTGGACGTACATACGTTTTACAAGGCCATCAATCATATTGAGCCGTCTCTGATCCGGATCGAAGCGGACGAACTGACATACAACCTGCACATTATGGTGCGCTACGAGTTGGAAAAAGAACTGATCAACGGCACCATTCTAGTGGCCGATCTGCCTGAAGCGTGGAACGCCAAATACAAGGAGTACCTGGGCATCGAGCCGGCCAACAACGGCGAAGGCGTGCTGCAGGACGTGCATTGGGCCGGAGGGGCGTTCGGCTACTTCCCGTCGTACTCGCTCGGCAACATGTACGCGGCCCAGTTCGCCCATACGCTCCGCAAGGAGCTGCCGAACTTCGACGAGCTCATCGAAGCGGGCGACTTGACGCCGATCAAAGAGTGGCTGTCAGAGCGCATTTACCGCTACGGCAAATCGCTTACGCCGAACGAAATCGTCAAGCAAGTAACCGGGGAAGAGCTGAACCCCGATTATTTGGTGCAATATTTGGAAGAGAAATACCGGGCCGTGTACGGAATCTAAAAGCGGCGGCGCTTGTGCCGCTTGCTGCTGAACACCGGCGGCGCTTAAGCGATGCTTTGCGGTGTTTCTCCCGCGTGCCCGGAACCCCATGCGTCAGAGCTGGTTGATCGCATGTTTTTGGCAGCGCGCGAGTCTATAAGACGTTAGACTGCCCGGGAATCCCACAAACCGAAGCCGGTCGCACAATTTGCCTCGGTGAGTGAAGAAAAACCTGCAAAAGTGCAGCTTTTTGCTCGTTGATGCGCTGGAAATGAAAAATTCCTGCAATTGTGCAGGAATTTCGCTGCGAACATGGGCTACGATTGAATTTCATCGAAAATTCCTGCACAATCGCAGGCTTTTCGCCAAAACAAACCGTTTCCTTCGGAAAAGCCTGCACTTTTGCAGGCTTTTGCCCTGCCAAGACTGCTTGCCCCCCCCACTTTAGCTCCGTAGCCCATGTAGGAACTGAAAGTGGGGGGAGCGAGAGCTGCTGTACCAACTCTAATTCCTCTAACCCGTCACTTTATTCTGTGGGGTGACGGTCCACGGCGTCATGTGAGTTTTTGCAGGCTTTTCGGCCGGCGAAACTGCTTTGTGAACGGCTGCGCCGGCTTGGGTGGGAACAAGTTGGGTTAGTGATTGGTTGGCGGCTTGGGGACCGCAGACCATGCGCCGCTGTATCACACAAACTTTGGCCGACATGGCCAGACGAGCCATGGTTCGTGTGCAACTTCTTGGTCAACCGACGCACAGACCGCCGATCGTAGCTCCGCTGCATGCCTGCCACTACCCGGAAGCGCCGCCGGCAGGCTCCGGTTTGGAAATAGCCTATATAGCTAACTTCATGCTGGACCGCTGTTTTGAGCGCAACGATTTCCCACCTGCAGCCAATCTCGTCTCCTGGCCAGACATGGTTTTCCCGGAAGTAGCAGCGGTACCGGCGTGGAAACGCCGAACGAGCACGATAGTACCGACGTCAGAAGAGGATCTCGTTCCTGGATGCGCACAGCATCGGCTCAGGGCTGGCGCCGACAGACGGTGGTATTCCCATCCTGCGAGCTGCAGGCTTTGTAGTACGTACCGACCAGCAACCGGCGGCGAAATACAAAGAATAGTCGCCAACGGAAAGTCGGGGCGCTGAGCTCCGATGGCAGCACACGGATGATCAGTGCATCCAGAATTAAAATAAACAGAGGTGGCTGCCCGCCTGCAAAGGGGCTAATTCTTTGTTGCAACTCGACCGAGCAGGCCACAGTAATCTTGTACATTCTGGTGGAGTTCACTCTCGGATACTTGTTGCAGCAGATCGCTGTTCCGGTTGACTACTTTCGGCTCGATACAGTATGCTGGGCCAGTACCGGTCCGGTCCGGGAGTAAATTTCTGGGAAATCGGCACGCTGGATATTTCGTAAAGTTAAATATAGTTAATAATACCCATATAATTACATTATTTCATGTGTTAATATAACTCCGTATGGCGGGGGTTAAACTCGACGCACAAAATCAATTTGTGCAATTCAAAGTTGAGCGTGGCTTTGCATAGCAACTTAATTTTAGTAATTATGTAATCTTCGGATGGCTAACCTTAATTAGTGGACATTCGAAAATTAGGAGGTCATTCAGGGATAGGCAGTAGGGACTGATTGCCCAGCAATGAATGAGTTATGTTTATGCACAGATAAGTCTGCGTGCTCTAAGGTTACACTTATTTTGTGCCTGGGAAAGTGAATCTACACAAATAACTATTGGGTCACCCCAAAAGGGATAGCCCACTCACTTCCTGCAATTCTAGGATTAATAAAAATGCACTCAAAACACAATGATTTCATAACGTTTTGTGCCTTGAGTGAAGAGAAAGGAATGGGTATAATTATGAAATTTTTAAAAATAGTTAAGTTACTAATAACAGTAGCTTTTTGTGTTTTAGTTTTCATTTCTTTTGTTAAAATAATACCATTAAAAATAAATTTTGGGCTTATGACTGCTTGTTTAGCTGGTGTAATGTTTATTCAGGCTTTTGAATTATGGAAAAGATCAAAGATAGAAGGAACTATTACAACCATCATAGCCGGAATAATATCTATTATATTTACTTTATATATCTTTATTTTTTAAAAGTAAAAACAGATCTCAGCAAAAATCTAAGAGATCTGTTTTTGAAATTTTTAACTACGCGATAACAAATTATAAGCATTTTGCATATTCGAATGACCACTATTACTAGCAGTATATATAGCATAAGCAGTTGCAGATACACCTATTGCACCAAGCACCCAACCAGGGGTTACTAACGCAACACCAGACGCAATTGCGGCTGCACTAGCAGCATCTATAGTATCACGAGCACTAGACACATTATTTGCGTACATTTTGAAGTCTGAAAGATTATTACTTGCATAAAGAAATCTTGTCACATCACCACCTGTTTGAGTTCCTGGATCTAAAAAGAAGTTTGCATCAGCATAAGTATGACAATAAAATAAGTCTTTATTACTATCGTAGTTTGAGTAGTACGTTAACCAAGAATATCCACCACTTTCAATAGAAGATTTAGCGGCAGTAGCGGAGATTGGAGTGGTCAGAAAACTCTCAGAAAGTCTGCCATCGTTAAGGTAGTAGTTACCTTCAGAATCTTTGAATATTTTAGTAGTTGTTATTTTGTCCACAAAATTCTTTTTATATTTCTCTTTTCCCTGAATAAATTCGTATTTTGTTTTTTCTTTGAGAATAGTAGTTGTCCCTTGTTTTGTAGTGGTTGTTTTAATTTCAGCCTCAGTAATTTTCGTTCCAATTACCTTATTGTTTTCGTCAAGTAGAGGAGCTTCTACTTTGCGCTCAACATTTTTCTCAGGAGTCGAATCTTCTGATTGGGAATTAACTCCACTTGGATTGATTTCTTGAGTACCGTTAGGTGCGGCAGCATAGGCACTACCTGTAGCTAGCATGGCAGAAATTGCAAGAAAAGAAATCGTTTTCTTCATCATAAAACATCTCCTAATCATTTTTTTTATTTCTTAAAAAAAATAGTATTTACTTACTGGATATTTTCTTTAATCCATCCTAATATATGTATTTTATTGAAACTACTATTAATTTATCATAGTGAATATGTAAATAAAAGGGTAAAATTACCTGTGTTGAAATTAACATAAAACATCAAAATATTCCATTATTTGCATTTTTGGTGCATCTTTGATGCTTATTTGGGAAATGGCCTGAAAAAACAATCCGACTCACAGCAATATAAATTCCACCCGATCCGCAGACAGCAAAAAACAGCCGCCCGTCACGCAGTTGAGACTGCAGGCGGGCTGCTGTTTTTTTGCTCTCAGGGCCCGCGATGCGGCTGCGGCAGAGCCAGAGCCGACGGTCCGTCATCCCATCAACTGCTTCGCTTCCAAATAGAGAACCTGAATAAACTTTTTCGTATTCAGGCGAACCGCGGACTGTCTCGGATCGGTTTCGCTTTCGATTTCCCGCATTTTTTTGCGGATTTCCGTGAAATCGAAAAACTTCGCGGCGTAGTTTTCAAATTTGGCGTTGGAATAATCGGTCAAGCCCAGCGAGGCCAAATGATTCAACGCCTGAAAAATGACGCGGCGCACCCGCTGCTCGGCCGCTTTCATTTCTTTGCGCAGCGCGGTCGGAGGCGCGGCTGTCCCGAGCTTTTTGACGGCTGCCCGCTCAAACAGCATTTGAAGCGAGGGGAAGCCCTGCTCCAGGGCGTTCGCCGAGTCCAACTCGCGCAGTTCCTCCAGCAAGTCCAGCAGGTCCTTGCAGCCGGCCTCGCCGATCATGCCCAGCTCGGACAATAAATAATTGCCCGAAGCGGCGATGCTTTTTACCGCAGGCGCCGGAGGCTCCGGCTCTTTTCCCGGATGGATGCCGAGACCGGACAACGACCGCTGAATTTCGTGAATCGAATTTTGCAGCTTCATCCGTTCGATCACTTTTTGAATGACCCCGATCACTTCCAGACGGTTGATCGGCTTCGTAATGTAATACTCGATGCCGAGCGAGTAGGCGCCGCCGATCATGTCTTTGGATTCCACCTGGGAGATCATCACCGTTTTGCCGCGGAACGTTCCGGCCAGTTGGCGGACCGTTTCAATGCCGTCGCGAAGCGGCATGAGCAGGTCGATCAGCAAAATATCGACTTCTTTGGCCGCCAGCAGCCGGCTGTCCACATAAATGCCGTCCACGGCTTCGCCGGCCACTTCACCCAGGTCCTCGTCCTCGATAATTTGCGCCAGCATGGAGCGAATGGCCGGATCGTCGTCCGTTATAAAAAAACGCATGCACGTCATCCTTTACTAATTAGGTTGTCGATCGGGAGGCGAAGCGTGAAGGTCGTCCCCGTCTCTCCGGTATCACTGCTGCGAAAGCCGACTTCGCCTTGCAGGCTGCCGGCGAGCGCTTTCACATAGTACAGTCCGATGCCTGTCGAAGGATTGCCTGAAGCGTCGTATTTCGTCGTAAATCCGGGTTCGAACAAAGCATTGCGGATTTTCGGAGGTATGCCCGGGCCGTTGTCGCTGACCTCAAGCAGCAGCCAATTTTCGTCGCGCTGCGCGGAAATGACGACGGTTCCCGAGAACGCCATCGCTTCGACGGCATTTGCGACCAGATTATTCAGCAGCGACAGCAACGTATAAACCGGATAAGGCGGATGCGATCCATCCGTATGAATCCGGAAATCGACCGTTTTGCCCAGCAGGTGCGCGTAGTTCCGGTTCGTCTTGACGACGACCTCGCACAGCTCCTGAACAGGCATCGAATCGGCTCCGCTTTCGCTTGAAATAATGTCCGCAATGCCGGCGTATATGCGCTGATTGTCTTTTTTGATCTCGTGCACCTGCCCGGCGATTTGCAGGGCGGCCCGCGCAAGCTCGCTGCGGTCCGGTGCCGGCGATTCGTTCATCAGCCGCTGATAGAGCCCATAGCTGTCCCGCGTAATCCGCTCCGCGTCCTGGAGCGTTTTTTTCAGTTGAATCGATTCCTCGTACAGCTGGGAGACCAGAATGAGCATCTGTTCGTACTGTTTGCGCTGCTGCCGCTGGGCCGTTTGCTGCTCCCGGTGTTTCAGAAAGACGAACAAGCCGACGACGGAGAAGCTGCGGAAAAAGGCGATCAGCAAAATTTCATTAACCGAGGTTGCCGACAAATGTTCCAAAGTCCATGGGGAGCGGACGAGCAGCTCTACGGTATTAGCTGCACTGTCGGCCGCCGCCGCAAGCAGACCCATTTTGTACGGGCGGTCTCCGTAGCGGCCAATCCGCAGCAAATAAAAAATGAGCGTGTACGTGAAGTAGTAAAAAAAGGCGGGATAATGCTGGTTGAACGCTTCGGCAAAATGAAGGGTAGGGTAAACGTATACGTCTTCGGCTATGCGAAACAAGGGGACCGCCAGAGACCCCGTCAGGCCGAGCGCCAGCATGTGAACGCGGCTGTTCCACAATAATAGGAAGAAAAACGCCGCAGTACCCATACTGACGCGAAAATCATCGTTAAACGGGTAAAATTTGAATTCCCCGGACAAAGATACGACGATCGCCGTCAAACCTAAGAAAAATAGTTTTTGTTTCAAGCAAACGAACCCTTCCTCGTTGTGGTTTATCTCATTACTATAACGCAATTTGCCGCCGTTCACACATCTTTCAAAATTTTTTCGAGCGGTTGTGTAGTTTTTTATAGAATCCGGTAGGAGTGATTATACAATCAATTTGCAGCGTAATCAAACAAAAAGAAAGCGCTTCAAAAACTGAAATCGAGGTGGAACTAATGAAAAAATTCGGTTTGGCCCTGCAGGTATTCATTGGACTGGCGATCGGTATTATCGTCGGGGCCGTCTTTTACGGCAACCCGGCGGTAGCCACCTATTTGCAGCCGATTGGTGATATTTTTATCCGTTTGATTAAAATGATTGTCGTTCCTATTGTCATTTCATCGCTCATTGTCGGCGTAGCCGGAGTGGGCGACATCAAGAAGCTCGGAAAGCTGGGCGGGAAAACGCTGCTCTATTTCGAGCTGGTGACGACCGCCGCGATCATCGTCGGCCTGCTGGCGGCGAACATCGTGCAGCCCGGCGCAGGCGTCGACATGGGGCATCTGGCGAAAACCGACATCGCCAGCTACGTCGCCACGACAGAGAAGGTGCAGAGCCACAGCTTTGCCGATACGTTCGTCAACATCGTGCCGAGCAACATTTTTGAATCGCTGGGCAGCGGCAACATGCTGGCGGTCATCTTTTTCTCCGTCATGTTCGCGCTGGGTGTCGCGGCGATTGGCGAGAAGGGCAAGCCGGTCATCGCTTTCTTCCAGGGCGTCTCGGAGTCGATGTTCTGGGTTACGAATCAAATTATGAAATTCGCTCCGTTCGGCGTATTCGCCCTGATCGGCGTGACAGTATCGAAGTTCGGCATTTCCTCGCTTTTGCCGCTTGGGAAACTCATTTTTACCGTCTACGGAGGCATGTTATTCTTTATTTTCGTAGTATTCGGACTGATCGCCAAAATGGCCGGAACGAGCATCATTTCCATCATCAAAATTTTGAAAGACGAAATCGTGCTCGCTTATTCCACGGCAAGCTCGGAAACGGTTTTACCTAAATTGATGCAAAAAATGGAAAACTTCGGATGCTCCAAAGCGATTACCTCTTTCGTCATTCCTACCGGGTACTCGTTTAATCTTGACGGCTCTACACTGTATCAGGCGATAGCGGCGCTGTTTATTGCGCAAATGTACGGCATTCATTTGCCGATAACGACACAGCTTACGCTTGTGCTCGTGCTGATGGTTACGTCCAAAGGCATTGCCGGCGTGCCCGGCGTTTCCTTCGTCGTGCTGCTGGCGACGCTGGGGTCGGTCGGCATACCGGTAGAAGGACTGGCGATTATTGCCGGCATCGACCGCATTCTCGACATGGCCCGCACCGTCGTGAACGTGCTCGGCAACGGACTGGCGGCCATCGTAATGTCCAAGCTGGAGGGACAATATGACAAGGCGCAGGCGAAGCAATATTTGAATTCCATTGACGAAGTAAACAAAGCGGCATAGCATATGACTTGAGAGATGGACAAAACAGCGATTGGAGCGAGAGAACATGTCGAATGGAAACGTACGGTTGGAAAAAGATTTTCTGGGATCGAAAGAAGTCCCTTCCGAAGCATATTACGGTATTCAGACGCTGCGGGCGATGGAAAATTTTCCGATTACGGGCTACCGCATTCATGAGGAACTGATCATTGCGATGGCTATCGTCAAGAAGGCGGCCGCGCAGGCCAACATGTCGGCGAGGCAGCTGAATCCGCGTCTGGGCGAAGCGATCGTGCAGGCCGCGGAGGAAATTATCGGCGGGCAATGGCACGACCAATTCATCGTGGACCCGATCCAGGGCGGAGCCGGAACTTCAATCAATATGAACGCGAATGAAGTGATCGCCAACCGTGCGCTCGAACTGCTCGGCAACGTGAAGGGGGACTACTCCGCTCTAAGTCCGAACAGCCATGTCAACATGGCGCAATCGACGAATGACGCGTTTCCTACGGCCATTCATATCGCCGCTCTTTCGCTGCTTGACCAGCTGCTGGCGACGCTCGGCCAACTGCATGACGCTTTTCAAATCAAGGCAAAAGAATTCGACGGCGTGATCAAAATGGGGCGCACGCATTTGCAGGACGGCGTACCCATTCGCCTCGGCCAGGAATTCGAGGCGTACAGCCGGGCGCTGGCCCGGGATATCCGGCGGATCGGCGGGACGCGCGCCTGCCTGTACGAAGTGAACATGGGCGCGACCGCGGTCGGCACAGGGCTGAACGCATCCCCGCGCTATATTGCCGAAGTCGTGGAGCGTTTGGCGGCGATCAGCGGGTTTCCGCTCACAGGCGCCGAGCATCTGGTCGATGCCACGCAAAACACGGACGCTTACACCGAAGTTTCGGCCGCTTTGAAAGTGTGCATGATCAACATGTCCAAAATCGCCAACGACCTGCGGCTGCTCGCATCCGGGCCGCGCGCCGGACTCGGCGAGATCAGCCTGCCGCCCCGGCAGCCGGGCTCCTCGATCATGCCGGGCAAAGTGAATCCGGTCATGTGCGAGGTCGTCAACCAGGTCGCCTTCCAGGTCATCGGCAACGATCATACGATTTGCCTGGCTTCGGAGGCCGGCCAGCTTGAGCTGAACGTGATGGAGCCGGTGCTTGTATTCAATCTGCTGCAATCGTTAAGCATGATGAATCAGGTGTTCAAGGCGTTCCGCACCTACTGCCTTGAGGGTATCCAGGCTAACGTGGAGCAGTGCAAAGCCTACGTAGACCGGAGCGTAGGGGTCATTACTGCGCTTAATCCGCATCTCGGCTACGAGGTGGTCGCCAGAATCGCCCGCGAAGCGATTGAAACCGGCCGCTCCGTACGGGAGCTATGTCTTTTGTACAACGTGCTTACCGAAGAAGAACTGGATCTTATTCTGGATCCGTATGAAATGACGAATCCCGGCATTGCGGGAGCGTCGCTGCTGGAGAGGGAATGATCCTGACCTGTACGGCGGATCCCCTTGGTAGCACGAAGAAAACCTGCAAACATACATGAATTTGCGTCCTTGATCGCTGTTCACGAACAATTCCTGCAAAAGTGCAGGCTTTTCACCAAATATATAGACTCATACTCACTTTCAGCGAAAACTCATGCACTTTTGCAGGTTTTTCGCCAAAATAAGCGAATTTCAGAGAGAAAACCTGCACTTTCGCAGGTTTTTTTCCTTGCCAAGCCGCTTTGCCTCCTCACTTCAGCTCCGTAACCTATGCAGGAGAGGCGCAGGTCGGGGAAGAGCGGCTGCCGAGTTCATCGGACAGGCTCCCGGGAATGCTGTTTTTTTCGTCGAAGCCAGGTTACCAGGGCGACCAGAAGGAGCGGCGCAATGTATGCGGCAGTATCCATGAGGGGCCAGATGATGTAACCGTCTTCGGTAAATTTCAGCTCCTCGGCATACATGGTGCTGGCTAACAGCAGGCAGACCAGGGCAACGGGGAAAACGAGCATGTTGGAATCCGGCAATTTCAGCAGTTGCGCCAAGACTTTGATTAATATGAACAAGACGATGGAAGCTTTCATATAAGAGCCGACGATCAGCGAGAAACCGACCACCGATTCGATTCTTTCAATGATTTCCTGAATAAATATTAAGCGGGCAAGCTGATATAAGGAATATTTCAGTTCGCCGGCCAAAGGGCCCAAAGCCATAATGGAACAGATGATGGACACAAGCAGCGTTATACCGTTAACGGTGATCGCAATCGTCATCATTTTTCCGAGCTTGGGCTTTTCGTCATTGCGGACATACGGGAGGATCATCGCGTACAGCGCAACTTCGGCATAAGGGAACCCGTATGCGATGTAAGCGCCGTGAAGGATCGGCTTGATCCCGTCCGGCATGAACGGCAGCAAAAATTCCGCGTGATAGTAAGGCGAAGCCATCGCCCAAATCATAAGTATAAATGCGAACATCAAAGTCAGCAGAACAACGGCCATCCGGGCTATGACTTCAATGCCTTGGCGGACCGTTAGCGCTATCGTAACGAAAAATAAAAGATGAATGGCGGAGACAGGCGTTTCCTTCATCATCGTGCTTTTGAAGAAGCCGCCGATTTCAATCACAATGGCCGATACTTGCCAGAACAAGGCGCAAACATACGGCACGGCGAGCAGAATCGTCAGCCATTTCCCGAGCGCCTGCCGGCTCTGTTCAAAAAAAGCCGCCCCCGGATTCGCTCTGTGCAAATAGAGGATGCAGGCCAGTATAAGCAGCCCCATGGCAAAAGCGATGATAAGCGAAAGCCATGCCCCGTTTTTGGCGGCGCCCGCGAGCGGCGACGGAATCAATACGATGGACGAGCCGGTCATGCCGGCAAGAAACAGCATAGCCATTTGGAAAGAAGAGATGCTTTCTTGCTTGTTCATCATAACCATCCTTTTATCGATCGCATCGATCCCGGCCGGCTTCACTCCGGAAGCTTGATCATCTCGACAATGCGTTTTGCCGGTTTCTCAAAGAAGTACTCCATGAGATCATTCAGATTCGCCCATTGCTTATTCGTCACAAAAAGGAGGCCGAGATACAGAATCGGAATCGCAAACATTCCATAAATGATCCGCTCCCGCCTGCCGGCCTGCTTCCATTTCGAGGCGTCGCCGGCCAGCATTCCCACACAAAGAAGGAGGAGAACCGCGAATTTGGCGAGCACGGCTATTCACCTCTTTTCCGGAAAGGCGTGCCAAGGTTGAGCCCGGTATCGAGCAATTTGACCTGGACATCGATATGGAACCGCACATCGGCGAAACGCTCGTTCCAATCCGGCTTCAACCGCTTCCACAGCGCCGGGTTTTTTCTGTATATGCGATTTCCGATGCCGAGAATATCGATTTTTTTGGCCTGGGATTTAGTAATTATTTTCCGCATATTTTGCTCGACTTGTTTGCCGATCATGCGCTCGAATTGTTTCCCTTCATCCTTGGTCTTCAAAATGGAACAGCGAAGCTCGCCGACACTCCCGGTTATTTGGGTCGAGACATCGACGCTAATGTCGTTTCCCTTGATGATGGGCGTCATTTTTGTCTGCAGCGTGGTCACTTGATACGATTCTTTGGACATTTTCGATTTGGATGTCGAGCCGATGCAGGGAAATTCGACGATCCCGTGGTCGTACTTGTCGTACAGCATCGCCAAAGCCTGGGTATCGGACGGCGATACCGCAAGGTCGGTCATATATCCTTTTTGGATGACTGCGCTTCCGGCTACGGACAACGCATGTGAAGATTTGTCTTTATAGATGAAAGGAACAATGCCGACGTTCGTTTCGCTTTTTAGCTGAATCGCGAGTTCGAGCAGCGGCACTTTGGACGTTTTGGATGTGTATGTTTGCGCCGTTTCCTCGATGCTTCGGAGTTGTTCGCCAATGGTGTTTTCGATGAACGGCTTGACGTACAGGTAGTCGCCCGCCTTGCCTTCCGCGATCAAGAGCAGGACGGTACCCCTCGGTTCATGATCTCTTGAGAAAAAATCGAGTACTTCCCCGATATGCTGCTTTCGGGCCAATTGTTCGCCGATGACGATGATGCGCATATGGTCCCATTTTGCCTTCCGCCCCAAATGAATCGTGATATCCCGCACCGCGTCGAAGACGGTATCCGCTTCGGTTTTAATGTTCAGCCCTTTTTTTCCCTGCTTGGCGGTTTCGCCCATACTGGTTCCTCCCGAAGGATTGTAAAAATGGGTGGTGAGCGCGATTTTTCCTTCTTCGTTCTGATCGATCGCGACCGCCTGGACATACCCGAATTCGGTCAATTCCGCCTTATCCCAGCAGCCGGTGAGCGGGACTAAGGCCAGTACAGCCAGGGCGATGCGAACGAACGGTTTCATGACACCTTTTTCCTTTCTCCCGTCTTTTTGTGCAAATGCTGGTTGCGGGGCGAATGAAGCAATATTTTGCGCGCGAAAATGATGATGACGTCGCGGAATTGCTTGATGTCCAGAGGGGCCAAGGGCGACATATACGGCTGGCCAAGCGAACGCAATGTCGTGAGATGCAGGAATACAAGCAGGCATCCGATCATGATGCCGAGACCCCCGAACGTGGCGGCGAGTACCATGAGCGGGAACCGCAAAATCCGCACCGCGATGGACATGCTGTACTGCGGCAGCGCGAAGGAGGCGATTCCGGTCAGCGAAACGACGATGACCATAACCGGGGAAGCGATTTTGGCCTGGATCGCAGCCTGGCCGATAACGAGCGCGCCGACGATGCTGACCGCGGAGCCGACCGGCCGCGGCAGTCGAATGCCGGCTTCACGCAGCAATTCGAAAAAAAATTCCATAATGAGCGCTTCCACGAACGCCGGGAACGGAATGCCTTCGCGCGTGTCCAGGATCGCCAACAGCAGCACGGTCGGCAGCAGCTCGGAATGGAAGGTCGAGAGGGCGATATAGGTGCTCGGAAGCAGCAGCGCCATCAGGAATGCGCCAATTCGGAGCAGCCGGATTAACGAAGTGAAAACCGTTCTTTGATAATAATCCTCGCTGGTGGAGAAAAACTCGAGAAAATGCGCCGGACAAATGACGATCGTCGGCGTTCCGTCTACCATTACGATAATTTTGCCGTCGAGCAGTGCGGCGATCGCCGTGTCCGGACGTTCCGTATATCGCACCTGAGGAAACGGCGACAAGGAGGATTCGCCCAGCCATTCTTCCAAATACGAAGTTTCCAAAATTTCTTCCTTGTCGATATCCGCAAGGCGCCGCCTGAATTCGGTTAGCGTCTCCGGATTGACGGTTCCGTCCAAATAACCGAACGTGATGCTGCGCTGGCTTTCCTCTCCCGCCCGCAAAAATTCGAACTTGAGCCTTGGCGACTTCAGCAGGCTGCGGATGATGCCGATGTTGGTGGCGAGATCCTCGATCATGCTGACGTGCGGTCCCTGCACGACCGGCTCGGTAATCGGCTCGTTCAGCTGGCGGTGTTTGAC
This sequence comes from Paenibacillus sp. sgz302191, assembly GCF_057749925.1. Taxonomy (NCBI): domain Bacteria; kingdom Bacillati; phylum Bacillota; class Bacilli; order Caryophanales; family Paenibacillaceae; genus Paenibacillus; species Paenibacillus sp. sgz302191. The sequence continues at coordinate 5,679 of NZ_JBYLHY010000010.1, read as the reverse complement.
GTCGAGCGCACTGTAGGCAAGCGCCTTGTCCCATTGGTTGAAAAAGATAACCAGATTCCCGTCCAAAATGTGCTGCACGGCTTGCGGGAAGGCGACCAACATTTTGGCCGACTGGGCGGACACCCCGTTACCGGAAAAAAAGCCGGCTATCTGTTCGGGCGTAACATCCTCCGCCGGTCCGATTTCGTGCGTCACCAGATCCTGCAGCGTTTCCTTCATATAGTTCACTTTTTTGTTTTGGACGAGCGTATCGAAATAGACGGAGAATGCCGTTTGCCCGAGCTCCGGGCCATAGCTCCAGGGAAGGATGACGAGATCTTTGCAGTTGCTGAACGTCGTCTGGATTCGCTCCAGACTGTCGGCCAAACAGGCCGGAATGCAGGCGCTGCCCTGGTCCGTCTGCCTGGACTGTTCCTCGGCAGGCTGGGGCGGCTTTGCGGCGGGCGGGCGATTTTTGAAAAATAGCTGTCTCCACATTGTCTGCACTTTCCTTGTCGGGAATCTATTGGAATCTGTATGGCTTATCGTTCCTCATCCATGGGGGCAATATTCGCATCCGCACAGAAGGATATGTTCCAAGCCGCCGTTAACCGACCTCTGGGCATTTGCATACGATACAGTACAACAATCCAATGGAGGGAATCATCCATGAAACGTATAGGCTTGGTATGTGGGCTGACAGCGGTGCTGCTGCTCGGCATCATTTTACCGGCGTGCGGCAAAAAAGCGGAGGAAACGGCGAAAGTCCGGATCGGGGAAGTGACGCGATCTTTATTTTATGCCCCGCAGTACGTCGCATTGTCGCAAGGATTTTTCAAAGAGGAAGGGCTCGAGGCGGAGCTGACAACGACGCCGGGCGGAGACAAGACGATGACCGCTCTGCTTTCAGGCGGGATCGATGTGGCGCTGGTCGGTTCGGAAACGTCGATCTACGTTGCGCAGCAGGGCTCGGATGACCCGGTCATTAATTTTGCCCAGCTTACGCAAACGGACGGTACTTTTCTCGTATCCCGCAAAAAAGTCGATCCGTTCGACTGGAACTCGCTCAAGGGCTCCGTCTTTCTGGGACAAAGAAAAGGCGGCATGCCGCAAATGGCCGGAGAATTTACTTTGAAAAAGCACGGCATCGACCCGAAAAAAGATCTCGAGCTGATTCAAAATGTCGATTTCGCCAACATTACGTCCGCCTATTCCTCGGGCACCGGCGAATATGTCCAGCTCTTCGAGCCCCAGGCTTCGATCGTTGAAAAAGAGGGCAAAGGCTACGTCATCGCTTCTTTCGGCGTGGAAAGCGGACACCTGCCTTACACTGTCTTTATGAGCAAAAAAAGCTTCATCGACAAAAATCCGGGCACGATCCAGAAGTTTACGAATGCCGTGCAGCGCGCGCAAAATTGGGTTAATGCCAAAAGCGTAGACGAAATCGCGCAGGCGGTTCTGCCCTTTTTTAAAGACACGGACCCGGAAATCGTCAAAAGCGTCATCAAACGCTACAAAGATCAAGGCTCGTATGCATCGGACCCGATCGTCGACGAGAAGGAATGGAACAACCTGCTCGACGTGATGACGACGGCAGGCGAGTTGAAGCAGAAAGTGGAGTGGAGCAAGCTGGTCGACAACACGTTTGCCGAGAAAGCCAAAAACAGCGTGAAATAGTGAAAGAGCACAGCGGAACGGCGCACGCGACACATGAGGGCAAGAGGGGGGAGGAACATGGACACGGCTGTATCCATTGCTGAAATTACGCAAATTTATGTCACACAGCAGCGGGCTACGCTAGCCTTGCAAAATGTAAACATGACCGTCCGGCGCGGCGAATTCGTCAGTCTCATCGGTCCCAGCGGATGCGGAAAAACGACCGTCTTGTCGATCGTCGCCGGGCTGATCGCGCCGACAGCCGGCGTCGTCACCGTAGCGGGAGAAGCGGTCAGCGGGCCGTCTTCCAAGATCGGGTACATGCTGCAGCAGGATTATTTGTTTCCTTGGCGCACGATTTTTCATAACGCGGCGATCGGACTGGAGCTGCAGGGCAATTTGACCGCGGAGAAGCGGGAGTACGTGCTTCACCTGCTCGACGAAATGGGGCTTGCACGCTACAAGGATTACTATCCGGCACAGCTTTCCGGAGGGATGCGCCAGCGGGTCGCGCTCGTGCGCACTTTGGCGACGGAGCCGGAAATTATGCTGTTGGACGAACCGTTCTCCGCGCTCGATTACCAGACCAAGCTGCAGCTTGAAGACTTGGTCGCCGGGACGCTGCGCGCCAAAAACAAGACCGCGGTGCTCGTCACGCACGACATTTCCGAAGCGATTGCCATGAGCGACCGGATTATCGTGCTGGAGCCGAATCCCGGACGCATTCGCCGTGAGTTTGTTATACCCGAGGAGATTCGCCTGGCGCTACCGTTCTTGGCGAGGGAGCTTCCCGGTTTCAACGGATTGTTCAAGTCCGTTTGGCAGGAATTCGAAGCGCCGGAGACAGGAGAGGATACCGATGCAAAATGAAGAGATCCGGCCTGCCGAGCCGTCCATGGTTACTGCGCGGCGGCTAACGCACGAAGTGCGGCGGCAGTATATCGCCGCAAGAAACAAGGAAACCGTCTGCGTTCGGCTAACCCAGCTCGCCATCCTGATCGCCTTCTTCGCGCTATGGGAGCTGGCCGGCCGGATGAAATGGATCGATGTGCTGCTGTTCAGCTACCCGAGCAAGGTGTTCGGTCTGCTCTGGGAGAAGCTGCTCGACGGCTCGCTTTTGCCGCATGTGGGAGCCACCGTTTTTGAAACGTTTGCCGGTTTTGCCCTCGGCACTCTGTTCGGTACGGCGCTCGCCGTCATCATCTGGTGGTCGCCGTTTTTGTCCCGGGTGCTCGATCCTTACATCGTCGTGCTGAACAGCATGCCGAAGGTCGCGCTCGGCCCGCTGTTCATCGTCGGCCTCGGCCCCGGGCTGCTTGCAATCATTGCGACAACGTTGTCGATAACCGTTATCATCACGACGCTTGTCGTGTACGGCAGCTTTAAGGAAGTCGATGCGAACTACGTCAAAGTCGTTCACATTTTTGGCGGCAGCAAGCGGAAAGTGCTGCAAAAAGTCATTTTGCCGGCCTCCTTTCCGGCGATCATTTCGACCTTGAAAGCGAACGTCGGTCTGGCTTGGGTCGGCGTGATCGTCGGCGAATTTCTCGTCTCGCAAATCGGCCTCGGCTATTTAATTATTTACGGCTTCCAGGTGTTCAACTTCACGCTGGTCATGAGCACGCTGATCGTCATCGCACTCGTCGCGACGCTGATGTATCAGGCCGTTGCCTACCTCGAAAAGCGGCTGACCAAACACCGATAAGCTTGCCACATGCGGCCTGAAATGAAATAATGAGCCCATAGACGAACCGCGAAAGAGGTGAAAGCTATGGGCTTTCGAGTGCTAAAAACGGCGATTGCCGTCGTAATCGCAATGTGCGCCGCCGGGCTGCTGGGGCTGAAATCGCCTGCGGCAGCGGGCCTGCTCGCGATTCTCGGCGTCGAGGTGACGAAGAAAAAAGGGCTGCAAAGCGCCCTGCAGCGGCTTGCAGCTTCCTTGATGGGGCTATTGTTCGGCTCCTTGCTGTTCCTGATGTTCGGTTTTCATGCGTGGGTCGTCGGGTTGTTTGTGCTTGCTGTTTTTCCGATTTTGCACCGCTTGCGAATCAGCGAAGGAACCGTGACAGGTGCGGTCTCGATGTTCCATCTGTACGCTTACGAAACGGTGAGCCTGCCGGCGATTCTGAATGAAGTGTATTTGCTGCTGGTCGGTTTGGGCACGGCGACATTGATCAACATCGCCTACATGCCCAGGGCAGACCGGGAGATCACCGCACAGAAGGAGCGGGTCGAGCAGCTATTTTCCGACATTTTCAAACATATTGCGGCTCATTTGCGGGACAATTCCACCGTTTGGGACGGCAAGGAACTGCTGGATGCCGGGGAAGCGATTGAACGCGGCGGGCTTTTGGCCAAACGGTCGCTGGACAACACGCTTCTATTCGGAGGCGATCCTTACTGGAGGGTCTATTTCTACATGCGCGGCGAACAGCTGGATCTGATCAACCGAATGACCGATCTCGTCGCCCGGGTATATCAGACATTGCCGCAGGGCGAACTTGTCGCCGCTATATTCGAAGGCTTGAGCGAGCACGTCAAAGCGGACTATTACATAGGTCATACGGAGCGGGAATTGCAGCTGCTGGAGCAGCGCTTCAAAGAGATGCCCTTGCCGGCGAACAGAGAGGAATTCGAGGTGCGTTCCGCCATTTTTCAGCTGCATAGAGAACTGATACAGTACTTGTCCGTCGCCAAGAAACAAAAGAAGCAAAAGCCCGGAAACAATGAATAAGAGGCGAATGCCGTCGAATCTTAATACAAATTTTAGTAGACTGAGCCTTAAATACTATGTATAATCGATAAATAGGAAAATTATACTATTTATTGGGGGCTGTTGAAGTGGCATTTCTAAAAGTATTGGGATGGATTTTCGTGCCTTACGTCATGATCTTTGTATCATGGAAAAATTTGCGGGTCGCAGGTAAAATTTTCGGGGTCATTTGGGCTGTTATTGCTGGGCTTTATGTGATCGGTAGCTTGAAAATGGCTACGGCGAAAAAAGAAGTGAGCGCCCCTGTCAAAGTGGAGCAAAAGCAGGAGCAGGCCGACACCAAAAAAGCATCGCCGGCGGCTGCGGCTACGGCCAAATCGACGCCAACACCGACTCCAGCGCCGACACCGGCCGAACTTTCCAAAGAGGGCGTATCTTCCGATGTGAAAATCACCGTCGAAAGCGTGGAAACAAAAGAAGAGGCCGGCGACAACGAATTCTTGAAGGCCAAGGCGCAAGGCGTTTTCAAAATCATTAAACTGACGGTTGTCAACAACCAAAAAGATAAGATCACCGTCGATCAGGCCAGTTACAAATTAATCGACGATCAAAAAAGAGAATTTTCGAGCTCTTCGGACGCCATGACGGCGGTTGGCATGGACAAATCGTTTTTCCTGAAAAGTCTTAATCCCGGATTAAGCCTTACCGGCTACGTCGCTTTCGACGTCCCGAAAGATGCAAAAGGATTTTATCTGCAAGCGCAAGGCGGCATGATGGGCAAAAAAATCAAGCTTAAAGTAGAGTAGCTGATCAAATCTACGGGACGAAGCACAGGACGTGGCTTCGTCCTTTTTTCATGGGCGCCGGAGTGCCGGCCTGGCTTCGTGCGGTCGACCGACCGCCGCCATGCAGCGCAGCACCGCAAGCTGGGACTGCGCGCGGGCGCGAGTAAGCACGAGCGAAGCGCCTAGTCGGTGCTTCGGGTGTGGACCCGAGCGATGCGAAACATCGGTAGAGGGCGGGGAAGAGGGGGAAAACCTGCAAAAGTGCAGTTTTTTTTCGTAAAAGTGGCTTATTTTGGTGAAAAGCCTGCGATTGTGCAGGAATTTTTTATAAAAACGAATATGAGCCTATGTTTGCGGCGAAAAACCTGCACAATTGCAGGAATATTTCGTGGCCGGCATATCCATCGAGAAAAAGATGTACTTTATACGAAAATAAAAAGTAACTCTAGCCTCGTATGATGGCAGAACGCGTTTGAAAACGGCTGGGTTTGGACATACTTATCTCTAAAAAAGCAAAAAAAAAGCCCACTGCCCGAATTTTAGCTT